>NZ_JAUBTT010000047.1:0-23331 GCF_036705125.1 Microcoleus sp. B7-D4 | reverse complement strand
CAAGTTGACCCCCGCTTTAGTCAAAGACCCGACTAACGGTACGATCATATTTAATCCAGACGGCACATTCAATTACAATCCTAAGCCTGGCTTTGTAGGTAGTGACACTTTCACCTACAGCGTTAGCGACGGGGCTGCGACAGTCCCCGCGACGGTGACAATCAACGTTACTAACACTGCCCCAACAGCAAATCCCGACAGCTACACCGTCCCCCACGACACACCTCTCTACGGATTTCCATCAGTCTTAGACAACGACACCGACGCCAACAAAGACAAGTTGACCCCCGCTTTAGTCAAAGACCCGACTAACGGTACGATCATATTTAATCCAGACGGCACATTCAATTACACTCCTAACCCTGGCTTTGTAGGCCTTGATACCTTCACCTACAGCGTTAGCGACGGGGCCGCCACTGTCCCCGCTACGGTGAATATCAACGTTACTAACACTCCGCCAACAGCAAATCCCGACAGCTACAGCGTGGCGCACGACACAGTGCTCAGTGTCTCTAGTGTCTCTGTGCAGCCCGGAGTCTTAAGCAACGACACCGACGCAGATTCGGACACGCTGAGTGCAACTTTAGTCACAGGCCCAACCAAAGGTAAGATCGTTTTCAACGCCGACGGCACATTCAATTACACTCCTAACCCTGGCTTTGTAGGCCTTGATACCTTCACCTACAGCGTTAGCGACGGGGCCGCCACTGTCCCCGCTACGGTGAATATCAACGTTACTAACAGTCCGCCAACAGCCAATCCCGACCTCTACAAGGTCAGTGCGGGAAAAACCCTCACCGTAACAGTGCCGGGAGTTTTAGGCAACGACTCCGACGCAGATTTAGACACGCTGACTGCTGCGGTGGCCGCAAATCCGACGAAAGGGTCGATCGCCCTCAACAAAGACGGTTCTTTCACTTATACTCCTAACGCTGGCTTTTCTGGAACAGACACATTTACCTACACAGTCAGCGACGGAATAGTTAGCTCGGAACCGGCTACCGTGACTGTCAGCGTCAACAATAACCCGCCTGTGGCGAATTCTGACAGCTATACTACTGCTTTTAATACGAGTCTCAACGTGACTGGTTTGGGAGTCTTAATCAACGATACAGACCCGGAAAAGGACCCGCTGACGGCGATTCTGGTGACAAATCCGGCTACAGGGTCGATCGCCCTCAACGCTAATGGTTCTTTCACTTATACTCCGAATCCTGGTTTTGAAGGGACAGACTCTTTTACCTACAAAGCTAACGACGGGAAAGCTGATTCTGCGATCGTCACGGGAAGCATTGTTGTAAATACCCCTCCAACTCCGACTCCCACGGAAACTCCCACTCCCACGGAAACTCCCACTCCCACGGAAACTCCCACTCCCACGGAAACTCCAACTCCCACGGAAACTCCAACTCCCACGGAAACTCCAACTCCCACGGGAACTCCGACTCCCACGGAAACTCCAACCCCAACCGGAACTCCGACTCCCACGGGAACTCCGACTCCAGCCGGAACTCCGACTCCAACCGGAACTCCGACTCCAACCGGAACTCCAACTCCCACGGGAACTCCAACTCCGACTCCAACCGGAACTCCGACTCCCACGGAAACTCCGACTCCAACCGGAACTCCGACTCCAACCGGAACTCCGACTCCCACGGGAACTCCCACTCCGACTCCAACCGGAACTCCGACTCCCACGGGAACTCCCACTCCAACCGGAACTCCGACTCCAACCGGAACTCCCACTCCGACTCCAACGGGAACTCCCACTCCAACCGGAACTCCAACCCCCACGGGAACTCCGACTCCCACGGAAACTCCCACTCCAACCGGAACTCCAACCCCCACGGGAACTCCGACTCCAACCGGAACTCCAACCCCCACGGGAACTCCGACTCCAACCGGAACTCCGACTCCAACCGGAACTCCAACTCCGACTCCAACCGGAACTCCGACTCCAACCGGAACTCCGACTCCAACTCCGACTCCAACCGGAACTCCGACTCCAACCGGAACTCCGACTCCAACCCCAACTCCCACGGAAACTCCAACTCCCACGGGAACTCCGACTCCGACTCCCACGGAAACTCCAACTCCAACCGGAACTCCAACTCCAACCGGAACTCCGACTCCCACGGGAACTCCAACTCCCACGGAAACTCCAACTCCAACCGGAACTCCGACTCCAACCGGAACTCCAACTCCCACGGAAACTCCAACTCCCACGGAAACTCCGACTCCAACCGGAACTCCAACTCCCACGGAAACTCCAACTCCCACGGAAACTCCGACTCCCACGGGAACTCCAACTCCAACCGGAACTCCAACTCCCACGGGAACTCCAACTCCCACCGGAATTCCTGTTGACTCTGACAGCGTTCAAGGGGGCGATACCGATTGCATTTGCGAACAGATTACCCTACCCGCGATCGGTTCGATTCCGGGCCCGAATTCTGTCGATCGCACTTTCAATGGCACTGACGGCAACGACTTCCTCATCGGCAGCAATCTCAACGACGTTATCAGCGGTTTCAACGGCGACGACGTTCTGCTGGGCGAAAAAGGCAACGACAATATTTACGGGGCACTGCCCACCAATATCCCCCTTGGCCCGAATGCAGACAAAGACTTGCTGTTTGGCGGCAATGGCAATGATTACCTCAACGGCGCCGGCAGCGACGATGGCATTTTCGGGGGTAAGGGCGATGATGTGGCCATCGGCGGCAAAGACGATGACTTGATTGGGGGCGAGAAGGGCAATGACACTCTGGTTGGGGCTCAGGGTAACGACAGCTTGTTTGGAGGCAGTTTTGACCCGTCTAGCCTTGACTCGACTGGACGCGATTTGCTCTTTGGCGGTGCTGGCAACGACTTCTTGAACGGGGGAGATGCTGCGGATACTCTAAGCGGCGAAGAGGGCAACGATACTGTTTACGGCGGCAAGGGCAATGACGTTGTGGTGGGGGGTACTGGCAACGATCTGCTGTTGGGCGATCGCGGCAGTGATAGCATTTGTGGCGACGATGGGGACGATACTATTTTCGGAGACAGTGCGATCGACTTTAACGGCGAGCCTGATTCCCTGTGCGGTGGTGCTGGCAATGATTTGATGTTGGGCAACGGCGGTAGTGACAAGCTATGCGGCGAGGATGGTAACGATACTCTCTATGGCGGTAAAGGCGACGATTGTCTGATTGGCGGTTTGGGCAATGATATTCTCAGCGGCGGCATTGGGCGCGATCGCTTTGTTTTAACAGCAGGTGAAGGCAGCGATATAATTACTGATTTCACAAAAGGTGAAGATTTGCTCGTGTTAGCGGGTGGTCTAACTTTTGGTCAACTTAGTATTACCCAAAATGCTAATGCAGCTTTCATCAGGATTGGTCAGAATGGTCAACTGTTGGCTGCTTTAAATGGAGTGCAAGCTAGTGCGATCGGTGTGAATGATTTTACCATCTTCGGGTAAGCACTACATAATCCGCCCTGTCTGGCGTGAGTGCCGAGCCTGGTCGAGCGCAGTCCCTCAAGTGCTTGCAATCTCGTAGTTTGTAGCTGCGCGCTGCCCTCAAACACTGTATTGGTGCGATCGGCTTTACCCGATCCTACCGACGGGCGATCGGCAATCAACCTAGTTTATTGCCGATCGTCTGTTAACAGAAAAAGATTTAACGATCGCAGGTTTCGAGATTTCAAGCGTTTGAGAGCGTTCTTCACCACGAAGATTCTCTCTGGTATTGCACCAGTTTCTCGTTTCCGGGCTCGGCTTTGTATTTAAACCGGAACCAAAGTCGGTTCCAAAGTTGCCACTAATTTTAGATTGTACTCATCTTCAAAACACGGTTTTTTGTAATCCAAACTCCAGAGTTCCAGAGCGCAATTGTCTTCGGGATTGAGCGGTTGCAGCCGCAAATGAAACTCTCGAACTTCCGGGCGGTGTTCGCATTTAAAATCAGAAATTGCGCCAATCTGCCGCCTGTCCAAAGCCACAGCCAACCGCAGAAAAGGATGCAATTTACTGACGAGTTCCCGGTATTTTTTCGGAAGAATTACAAAATTATCGTGCTTTTTTTTCGGAGGATTTTTCCGGTGATAGCGAGCTAAGTTCGCAATTACTTCAATCTCTGTTTCAGTGTATCCTAATAACTCACCGTTGCGAATTAAATAGTAAGAATGCTTGTGGTGCGCTGAATGACTGACGTACAAACCGCAGTTGTGCAGAATCGCGGCAGCCCACAGCAACTCGCGTTCTTCGGTTCCCCAATAGTGTAGAATTCCTTGAGTTTGGTCGAAGAAATTGAGCGCAAATGCTGCGGTTCTTTCGCTTTGTTCTAAATTGACTTGATATTTCTCAGCCATGTGCAGAATGCTGCGCTGGCGGATTGAACCTTGATAGCGCAAGCGGTTCTCAATTAAACCGTGCGCCAGCATCCAGTCAACAATTACGCCTTCTCTCAGAGAGCGATCGCAAACAGTCAGCGATTCAATTCCTAATAGTGTCATCGCTTCCTGCAAAATCATAGATCCTGCTAGAATAATTTCCGCCCGCTTGTCTGACATTCCCGGTATTGCCAACCTTTCGGCATAAGAAAGTTTGCGAAAGCGATTGACTAAATCGCGTAAATCTTTTAAACTTAACTGATATCCGGCTAGGGGATTCGGCACTGTTCCCAACTTTTCGCGAGCGTTAATGGCAGCCAGAGTTTCGATGGTTCCAGCAGTGCCAATCAAGCGCAAAGGTTCGCCCGCATTGAAGTGAGAGCGCAATTCGTCGATCGGTCTTTCCAGCGAAATCCGAATATAAGCTTGCAAATAAGCAAACTCCTCCCTGCTAATCGGGTCAGTTTTGACAAATTGTCCTGTTAAGCGAACAGCACCAATTTTTGTACTGGTGAGACAGCGAGGCTCAGAACTGTCTCCTAAAATCAACTCCGTAGAACCCCCCCCAATATCAATAATTACCTGCGACTGATTGTTAAATTCCATACCCGAAAGAACACCGAGATAAATTCTCCGCGCTTCTTCTTGACCGGAAATTAAACTCACATCCAGGTCTAATTCTGCAGCAACTTGTTTGAGAAAATCCCGCCCGTTAGGAGCTTCCCGAACCGCACTCGTAGCAACAGCAATAATTTGTTCAGCATTGAAAGTTTTAGCAATATCTTGAAAACGGCGCAGAGTGGCGATCGCCCTTTGCATAACCTCGGACTTCAAGCACCCTGTCTTAACCTCACAATCGCCCAACCGAACCGTATCTTTTTCTCTAGCAATAATCGTAAACGCGGGCAATTTCGGATCGATGCGCGCCACCACCATGTGAAATGAGTTAGTACCCATATCAATAGCAGCAATAATGCGATTTGACTCCGCAGAAGCAAGTGAATTAACCATTGGAGTATCGGGGTTGACAGATATTTATGATTATTTCACGAATCCAGTTAGGCATTCTATTAAATTAGCAAAAATCGGGAACTGCTGACTGGGCAAGACTTTCACCTATTTTCAATTCCGATAGAAGTATGCTCGCCAGCAGAGAGAGTAAGTGATTGTGCCTAAAATTTGATAAAATTTAGAGTTAAAAATATCAAATCTAGAATTGAAATGCTTAAAGAGCCCGATCGCCAACCCGAATCCACATTGCTAACCGTCGTGAGGCTTTTGAGATGGGACAAACCAGCAGGAAGGCTCATTTTAATGATTCCAGCCCTCTGGGCCGTCTTTTTAGCAGCAGACGGGAGGCCGCCCGCAGCATTGGTGGGCGTGATTGTGTTGGGTACCTTAGCCACGAGTGCGGCTGGATGCGTCATCAACGACTTGTGGGATCGCGATATCGATCCCGAAGTAGAAAGAACTCGATCGCGCCCGCTAGCATCCCGCGCCCTCACCGTGCAAACTGGGATAGGAGTTGCATTAATTTCCTTTGCTTGCGCGGCGATTCTCGCTTTTTATCTCAATCCTTTAAGCTTCTGGCTGTGTGTGGCCGCCGTACCAGTAATTATCTGCTATCCGCTGGCAAAACGATTCTTTCCAGTCCCGCAATTAGTGTTATCAATCGCCTGGGGTTTTGCAGTTTTAATTAGTTGGAGCGCCGCCGTGGGAGAACTAGAATTAGCGACTTGGTTGCTGTGGGGTGCAGTCGTGCTGTGGACGTTAGGATTTGATACAGTTTATGCGATGAGCGATCGCGAAGACGATTTGCGTTTGGGGGTGAATTCCAGCGCGATATTTTTCGGGGATTATGCTGCTAATGCTGTGGGGTTTTTCTTTGTTGGTACTGTCGGTTTGTTAGCAGCAATGGGAGTTAATCTGCACTTGCACATTGGTTTTTGGATGGCAATTATTGCGGCAGCGATTTTGTGGTTTTTGCAGTACAGTCAACTGCGGAATGCGGAGATTCCTAAGCCAATTTACGGTCAGATTTTTCGCCAAAATGTTTGGGTGGGGTTTGTCATATTGGCGGGGATGATTGTTGGGGAAATTTTTTAGCTGACTTGGGGTTGGAAACCGCGCCTGGGGCCCCAGAAACCGGGTTTTTTTACGAAAAGACGCGTTGTAACCGAGAGATTAGGTAAAAAACCCGGTTTCTTTGTCGGAGTGGGTAAGTCCTGACTTAAACAGGAACTCGCCAAATTTTGACAGTAGTATCCGCACTCGCGCTGACCAAAGTTTTGCCATCATAACTGAAAACAAGAGACTTGACTGGGCCGAGATGTTCCAGAGTTTCCAACAACTCTCCTGTGTGAAAATTCCAAATCCGAATCGTGTTGTCAGCACCGCCGCTGGCGAGAGTTTCACCATCGGGGCTAAAGGCAAGAGCATAAATGCTATCTGAGTGTTCTGTAAAGGTACGCAGCAGCCTGCCATTTTCAGTATTCCACAGTTGAATTGGCTGTTGGGAACCGCTAGCGGCGACTGTTTTACCGTCCGGGCTAATCGCAACACACCAAATTATCCCAATAGAAGAATCGAACCAAGAGGCTACGGCACCGAAAAAATCTACTGGTCGATTGAGAGTGTGCAGCAACTCTTCTTTACGCCAATTCCAGATTTTAACTGCACCATCTAAACTGCCGCTAACTAAAATGCGTCCGTCTTTGCTAAAAGCAAGGGAACTAACTTCCCAAACGTGTCCCCAGAGAGTTTTTTCTATTCTACTTTTTTGAAGATTCCAGATATCAATTGTACCACCAATCAGTGTAGTACCAATGTGACCGTTAGCTAGGGTTTGTTCGTCGGGACTGAAAGCTAAACAGCTTGTCCGCAGCGCTACCAAGGTATTTCCCAGACTTTGTTTAAATTTCTTATTTGCTACATCCCACAACTTGATGCTGCCGTCAAAAAACTCGTGGTTGCTGGCACTGGCAAGAGTTTTTCCGTCGGGGCTGAAAGCAACAGCAATTACGGCGCTGCTATGTCCGGTGAAGGTGTGGAGTAATTCTCCTGTAGAAAGGTTCCAAAGTTTGATGGTTTTGTCCAAACTGCTGCTAGCAATGATGTTTTCCTTTGAACTAATGGCGACGGAATTAACAGCATCTGAATGATCTTTGAGAGTGTGCAGGCATTTCCAATTGAGAAGTTGTTTCCAGATTAGCGGTTCAACAGCGGGGTTTTGACAAATTACTGGCAGCCAGCTAATACCAGGCAATAGTTTATTTTTAGCATCTTCCAACTTTCGCCGCGCTTCCCCAACTGCTGTGTACAAAGATTGGTTATTGGCAAATGCCGTGAGGAAATCCTGCAAAAATTTTTGTGCGGCTTCGTCTGGTACGACTTCCCGCATGACAATACTTTGGGGCAAGTACAATTTGGCTAGCTGGTTGGCTATCCCCAAGCCGTCGCAGGAGTTGAAAATTGCTAACTGCAACCCTTGGGCGATCGCAATTTTCATGGCATTTTTCAAGTCATCAATACTGATACTTTCAGAATCGCTGATATCAAACTCACCAATTTGACCGTCTGGTAGGGTTGAACTATGACCTGCAAAAAAGAAAATGTGCCACCCTTGTTCGTCTCGCAAATACTCCAGCAAGTCGGCTTTTTTGGGCTTGGTTAAAGGTGTAATTTCGGCACCGCGTTCAGCTAAATTATTTAATACTTGACGGTCAAAGCCAATATTAATCCCGTCAGTATTGCCAAATACTGCTAAAATTCTCACCGCTGATTTCCGACAGTCAGATTTTTTAAAGCTTGGCGGTTTAACAGTTAAGGTACTCAGAGAAATTTCTGAATAATGATAAGTTTCAGAAAAGAAATTCCATGCCGGCCAAGGTAGTCTCCGCAAGTTAGCATCGTCTGTTTGCAAAATAACTCTAATCTCATCGTTGGGCTGCAAGTGCTGCTGCAACCCATCGAGTATTTTTCTCCAGGATTTTTCACTGGAATTGAGCCATTGATTGATGTTGGATGCCAGGTTTTGTGCCGCGAGATTGTTAAAGACTTTCGCTCCTTCCCCTTGAACTTTGATGCGTGGTATGCAGCCATCATTATTCCTTGCAAAATTTGACTGCCAATCCTTCAAGGAATCAAGAATCTCAATATCGCCTAGGGCTGGCAGTCTGCCAACATCTCCCCAGATTAAGCTAAATGGCGTTACATCTTCTCGAATTTCCAGGTTAACCGGGAATCCTTGCTCAAAACTTCCTTCCATGATGGTGAGGATGACTTGTTTTTTCATAGGTGGCTCGGGGATTTTCAATTATTAAAAAGTTTCTGTGATGCTGGCATCTCCCAGAAGGAGTTTAACACTAAATCTTTCTCCAGGCTCAACGCTAAAGGTGAGTAAAACAGCGTTATCTGTACTGCCAGTTTGTTTATGCAATTGAGGAATCGGATTTCCGAATTCATCTAACACGGTTATTTGTAAACCAACTGGCAGGTAAACTGCATCCCCTGATGGATCGATCCATATTTTAGTGTCAATTTCTTCGTCTTTTGGTGTCAGTTCAACCGTCAAATTAACGGATTGATTTGCACCCAAATGAATCTGTTTTGCTCTTTCTACAGATTCTAGTTTTTCTTGGTTCGACCCTCGCGATCGGTTGCGTTGACTGCGAGTTAATACCAAGCCTACGGGCTGATAGCCTTCACCAAAAATACTTCCTCTAAAGGTTTGTCTCAGATAAATTAGATCCGAATCCTGGGTAACTTGCGCTAAATCGCTAACGTTTAGTTCCAATAATTTGACTAGGCTACCCGATCTGTAAAGTCTTTCTATGAAATCGTATTCTGAGCGATTACTTTCAAAAACAAGCAAGGTACTGCCTTCCTTTATGTTCTGTACTATCAAAGTTTTTTCTAGAACAGATCCGAGCCGGTTGACAATTGTTTGTAATTGCAAATTATCGGGATTTTCAAGCTCGATCACTATACGCCACCAAACTCGATCGGTTTCTCTTGGTTGCTCAAATGGGTTTATTCTGAAATTTTTCTTGGCTAGTTCATCAGGAATATTGATAGATCGAATGTCTTCTCCTTCACTATAGTTGAGCAGTTTCTTGATATAACGATATAAACGAGTTAGTTGATTTCTGACGTTGTTAGGATTTTTGTCGTATATTTGCGCTATCTCTGCTGAACTTTTACGATCTAGAATCCCATATAAATACTTGACTTCTTCCCTCGTTAAAGTTCGGTAGCAGGTAATTACATACTCTGCCATCAAAACAGCCATCTTCGCTTGATTTAAAGCTGACAATAGTTTGTCTAAATCCCAATTTTTTTCGGCTTTTTCTTTCAGTTCTTCAGGAGTCATATTTTTGTCATAAATTAAGTCACATTGATTGTCATATGGCTGTCTCTATAAGCTAGCGATCGTAAATCTAGTTAGCTTGGAGACACAAAAATGAATTGCAAAGTCTTGATTTCACCTCTCCTGATTGGCTCGATCGCGATCGGCGTATTAACTTTGATACCAGCCGCAGTTTCAGGTGCTTCAATCGCTCGCCTCGCCCTTCAATCAGCCACGAATAACATGATACCCCGAATTTGTATCGATCGACATGGCAATGAGTACCCCTGTCCTTGATTGCTAGCTAAAATCAGGGGAAAGCGCGATCGCACTTTCCCCTAAATCCCACTTACTTGAGACGCTGACGTGCTTTACCAATATAACAATCTTCATCTCGCTCAGCGGAGTTAGCATATTTCAGGCAATTTTGCCACGCTTCCAAAGCTTCTGCATCATTCCCCAGATGTTCTTGCACCTCTGCCATGATGCCATAGGTTAAACCGCGATCGCTATCTAGTTTAACAGCCTGTTGCAGCCTTTCCAAAGCTTCTTCAAAGCGTCCTTGTTGCTTCCAAGCCAAAGCCAGGTAAATGAACAAGGCTGCTTTGACTATTTTGTCATCCTCAACTTTCTCCTTTTCAACCAGCTTTAGACCATAACCTATAGTTTGAACAGCTTTCGGCAAATCTTTATATTCAATGATGAACAAACGGGCCAAATTGCAATAAGCAGCAGCCAACCCGCAGAATGCCGCTTGCTGATACAGTTCTATCGCGCGCTCGACCTTCCCGACTTCTTCGTGCATCAATGCGATATTGTAGTAACTTGCTGCATTATCTGGGTTGATTTTAATAGCAATATCAAATTGTTTTCTCGCTGCAACTAATTCCCCCGCTTCTTTGAATCTCGACCCCCGATTGTTAGCTACTATCTCCAAATTGATAGGGGTTTCTGCATCTTGAATTTCGCTACATTCTGGAACCTCTGGCTGTCTGAGTTTGCGCCGTTCCCATTCTCCCTGTTTGTCTCCTTTACCAAATAGCCAATCCACATTTTCTTCCTTGATTGGAGTGGGAAAATGCAATAAAAAACACCACTTGTCCGAGCCAGTCTTTGTTTTGCCGTTCGTTACCTCCCGCTTGTCTTCCATGATGTTCAATTTTTCTAGGCAATGAAGGGCATTGCGGATTTGCTCTTTATCTAAAGCTTTACCGCATTTCTGTGTCAGATAAACCAGATCCCGCAGCCTTGTCTGTTTCACCAACAGGTTAGTTCCTTGCCAATGACTATCAATATATTTTTTGAGGCTGTCATAAAGATTAATTGTTTCCAAATCCGCGTCAGTGAAAGAGTACAAAGCCTCAACTAATATCTTTGCATTCTCTTTACTGTTTTTCCAGCTAAGATGCCGACCACGATTATTCCCCATGAGAAATCCAGAAAATTGTTTGAAAAACCTTGGGAATCCCAAGGTTTATGTTTTCCCAAGCTGCTAAACGCGATTATAGCAAGTTTTCAGCTACCTTGTGCAAATTTGCTTGGGCAAATTTAATCCTTTATGGTAATTGGGTAAGTCATAAAGCCCGGTCAAGACGAGCTTTTTACTAGATTTTGTATTCAGTTAGATTTGCATACACTTCTTTGAGGAGGGTGATGATGAAGAACATAGATAAATTGAGGTTGACACTGGAACAATATTCCGATCGCACTCCTCAAGATGAGCGGTTATGTAAGCTAATTCTAGCAATTTGCTCGGAATCACCGGATAGTTCGCAGCGTCGAGAATTGATGGATCGATTGTTGCGGCAACTGCAACGTATTCCAAAATTGTCAAAAAGTTCTCATCCCTATTATTATGAAGCCGTTAATAAAACTTGGGAATGGTTAGACAAAAACCTTCACAAGTTTCATCCCCGACGTTCTCCGATTGAAGCCAGTCTGACGACTTGGGTTAACGCTCATCTCAGGTATCGAATTCACGATTTACATATTACCAAAAATCAAAAAGAGCTGTCCTTAGATTTAGATGCTTTAGAACGCAGCGGATTTTACAATGACTATTTAGATGGTTTGGAGGTGGAAATCGAACGGATTGAAAGACAAGAAAAACAAGCTTTAGCATGGAAGATAGTACAATACATCAGGCGAGATCCCGAACAAAAACTTCGGAATTGTTATCCTCGAAACCGTCCCGACTGCAACTGTCAAATTCTTGTTCAAAGATTGTTTTTGCAGCAGTCGCCCGAAAAAATAGCAGTCATCGCCCGACAGTTAAATATCAAGACACAGACTATTTACTCTTTTTGGAAAAGGACGGGATTGTCCAAAATCCAAGGAATTGGCCGACACATTGCTCAAAAAAATTCTGATTTTATGTCGGGCTGATTCCTGATTGTCTGAATCTGGCGCCATTTATACGCCAGATTTAGAAAGGATCACGCCCTTCATTGAATTTTGTTTTTTCATAATCTACCAACACAAGGATAACCACAATGTCAGGAGAACAAACTAATCCAATGCGATTTAAGGGTGTTGCCAGCGATGGACTTTTCAAAGGCAAAGTCATTGAGGGCAAACTCGACATCAAAGTCAACGTCGAGTCTGTTACAGATCAACCCAAAGAAGAACCGAAGCCGGCACCTTTTGGTTGGGAGACAATTTTATTCGCGGTGTTTTTTTTGTTAGTTCTTAATCAAGCAGCAGGCGACCCCGGAGGCATGAGAAAATACCAAATTCCGCAAAGGTCTTCTCACCATCAGATTTTACCACAATAGGGAGAACAGGCATCAGCCAATCGCAATTATATCCATCTCCCTGAGTGTGAGGTGGATGTAAAACCTTGATTCCCGGTAGTTTGTGTAAAGTTATGTTACAAAGACTGAAACTTTGCATAAAAACTAAAACTTACTCCAGATAAATAAGTAGCGATGGAAGTTCAGCGAGTTAACCCCACACTCTTTGTGAAGTTATATTACAAAACGCATAAAAACTCCGACGCACTTCAGATAGATAAATATCAGCCCAAAGTTATCGAATTAATCGAGGTGCATCATGTCTAATATATCGATCGGCAATCTGAACGACAACTATTTCTCCATCGACTTCGCAGGTAAAACTGACCCCACAGACACCTATCGTTTTAATCGGCTGAATACAGGCAGCTTTCGAGTTACGGCTGAAGGATTTAGTTCCATTGTCGGGATGCAACTCCTCGACAGCCAGGGAAAAGTCGTCAAAGACATCGAAACCAACGGCACAAATTCGGGGACTTTTAGCATCGATAATTTGGGTGCAACCAATTATGCACTCAAAATTTCTGCACCCTCCCGCGATACCAATTATCAAGTTAGTTTAACTCCAGACGGCAAAGTTGACCCGCTGACAGGTTTAGGGGTTGACTCCGGCTTTTTCGCTACAGATTCAACGGGACAAGTTGGCTTTGACTGGCTGCACGACGGCGGCAATTATAAAGGTGAAGTTGCCATTTTCAGCGTGGTGGGAATGGAGAAATTTACCCCTGGTTCTCAGGAATTTATCAAAGAAGCAGCAAGACGATCCCTGACCAATTCTACCTTTGGTCACGTAGTAATTTCTGACCCCACAGAAGGTGCAAATCCACTATTTAATGGCAGTTTAGGAGAGGGAAATTATAACGAAGGGCAGTACAGCGGCGCGAAAACATTTCCGATGAAACCGGGAGAGGCTTTTGCGGTGATGCTGGTGCCAAATGGTACGGTGCAAGATGTGTTTAAGAATCCCGGTGCCGGCGGTGACAAACGCCCGCTGCTATCATTATCTAGCACTAATCCAGATGATGCTTGGTTGTACGGTCAAGTAGCAGATGTCACTGGCAATGGCAAGGCATTTGCGATGGAAGATCAGCGGGTTGATACTGGTTCAGATAAAGATTATAACGATTTGGTTTTCAATTTAACAGGTGCGACGGGCAAAGCAGTGTCGATCGACAAAGTTATCGATCCAAGTAAGGATTGGACTAAACTTGATGGCGGCAAGAAATTGATCGATTATGTCAAATCAAAGCAGCCGGTAGCTGTCGCGCCTCCTGTGGAAACGCCACCTGTGGAGACAAAACCCCCGGTAGCTGTCACGCCTCCTGTGGAAACGCCACCGATTGATCCAAAACCGCCGGTTGCTGTCGCGCCTCCTGTGGAAACGCCACCGATTGATCCAAAACCGCCGGTTGCTGTCACGCCTCCTGTGGAAACGCCGCCTGTGGAGACAAAACCGCCTGTGGCTGTCGCGCCTCCTGTGGAAACGCCACCTGTGGAGACAAAACCGCCGGTTGCTGTCGCGCCTCCTGTGGAAACACCGCCTGTGGAGACAAAACCGCCTGTGGCTGTCGCGCCTCCTGTGGAAACGCCACCTGTGGAGACAAAACCACCTGTGGCTGTAGCGCCTCCTGTGGAAACGCCGCCTGTGGAAACAAAACCGCCGATTGCTGTCGCGCCTCCTGTGGAAACGCCACCTGTGGAGACAAAACCGCCGGTTGCTGTCGCGCCTCCTGTGGAAACGCCACCTGTGGAGACAACGCCACCTGTGGAGACAAAACCACCTGTGGCTGTAGCGCCACCGATTGAGACAACGCCGCCTGTAGCAACGGTGCCTGTGGCAACGCCGCCTGTTGCGACAACGCCACCTGTAGCAACGGTGCCGACCCCTCCAACACCACCGGTGCAACCGCCTACGATCGCCCCGGAACCGCCTCTAGTTGGACTTGAGCCGATCGACGATATGTCGCAGCCGATCGACCCGGAACCGCCTATTGAAACCGTATTACCGATTAGTTCGCCGCCAGAAAATCGCGCCTTTATCGGTATCATCGATACTGGGTTTGCGACGAACAATCCCGATTTGGATTACTCTAAAGTGACTATGGGGCGCGATCGCATTGACAAAGATAGCAATCCTTTGTTTACTGCTGGCACTGGTAACGAACACGGCACATTTAGCTGGGGTTTAGTGAGTGCGATTCAAGGCAACGATAAAGGCATTGATGGCTACAACGATAAAGCCAATGTGTACCTAAGTCGGGCAATTGGTTCTGGGGAATGGGATTTAGCTTTAACTGATTTTGTGGGTGAGGCGAAAGCACAAAAGAAGAAGAATGCGATCGCACTTCTTCCCCTCGATTTAACTCAAAAGAATGCTGATGGAAGCATTACCACTCGTTACGAATTTACGAACCGAGAACGTGCGGCATTAGAAAATGCGCGTCAGAATGGAGTGCTGTTAGTTGTAGCGGCTGGTAATGACGGCGGTGTGATGTCTGTTTTGGGTCAATCTTCCCAGGAGTTTGAGAATATTATCACGGTTGGTTCATCTGATGGATTTGGGCGATCGGATTATTCCAGCTATGGCTATGGTTTGGATATTTTAGTGCCCGGAGGTGCGATCGACAATCCGACTTTATCGACAGTTGGCGATGATTTAGGCACGATGGCGGGAACTTCTGTTGCCGCGGCCAAAGCGGCGGGGATGGCGTCTAAGGTTTGGGAGAGTAATCCCGATTTGAATCCTACCCAAGTGATTGACGTTTTGACCGGAAGTGCGATCGATTTGAAGGAGCCCGGATGGGATGAAGAAACGGGTTTTGGGGTGGTGAATTTGAATAAAGCTGTGCAAGTGGCGAAGGAGACAACGCCGCAAGTTTATATTCCGACACCTTTCTCGAACCCGACAACTTGGGGTTTAGATGGACAAGTTACGCCTTGGGAACGGGCGGTTAATTTGAGTGGTGTAACGGATGGGGGTAAAATTGCTGTCCAGATTAACGGTGGTGTTAATATTCGTCCCACTGCTGATACTTCCAGTGCTTCTGTCGGTAAAGTCAGTCCTGGGACACAACTGGAATTTGACTACCAGACTCAAGGTGAATTAATCAACGATCCTAATGGTGAAGGTAGCAGTGATGTCTGGTATCACCTGGCAGATGGTAGCGGTTTTGTATCTGGTTTGTACGTCACCAATGTCCAAGATATCCCATCTACACCGCCGATTGACAATCCCGTGCAGCCGCCGATTGACAATTCCGTACAACCGCCAATTGACAATCCCGTACAGCCACCAATTGACAATCCCGTACAGCCACCAATTGACAATCCCGTGCAGCCACCAATTGACAATCCCGTGCAGCCGGCGCCTAATTCAATTTCTCTCAACGGGTACACAATAGGTGGCAATTTCTATCCTGTTTTCCAGAATTATCAAGGGACATTGGGCAATCCCATTTCAGATGTCACCAACTCTAATGGTGCGAGCTATCAGCTATTTGAGAATGGGTCGATCGTCAGCAGTGCAAATGGAACATTCCCGCTTTACGGAGGCATCCGTCAAACATACAGGAATACAGGTGGATTGGAAGGCTGGTTAGGTGCTCCAACGAGTGAGGAAAAGGGCTTGGGGAATGGGAATATCATTCAATACTTTGAGCACGGTAACGTTTACTGGAATGGCAGTAAGGCGGTGGCTTACAAAGAAGGGACACCAGTACCGAAGACACCCCTTAATATTGGCAGTCAGCTAGGCGTAACAAGGCCTAATTTTACAGATGTCAATAAAAACATATTGAACTTCTCAAAATCAGGGAATTCATCCATTAATCTTGAACCTCTTAAATCCTTCATTGTGCTTCCAGGTTTAGAAAACAATGTTCCCCAGTTGAAACTTGAAACTGAGAGTAGTAAAGCCTTACAGGATGCTAAAAATTTAGCGAATAATCCTTTGAGTAAGTTGATTTCTGGGAGTGTATTTAGTAGTTCTACAGCTATTGAATTTATCCACAAGTTTATACGAAATGAAGGCGGAGCTTTTAATAATCCACCAGGGGTCATAGAACAAGTCAAGCAAACTAATCAATTCAAAGAATTTCAAAGTCAGGCTATTAATCACTTGGAAGAGTATTTGAAAATCAATTCTCAAGGTACACCGTCTGACTTGGTTCGCCGCAACAGTTTTAGCTTCAACCCCTTAGATGGATATCCTCTATTTTGGGCGTATGGAGGAACACGAGGTACCAGTGCTAGTTTTTCAGACAGCATTAGTCAGAAAGTAGATGTAGATGGAGATGGGGACACTGATATTCGCTATTCTGCTAATATAACCTACCTGATCAAGGATCGATTTGAAATTGATCCAGGCGACCTATTTGGAGATATAGCTTTTAACTATATGATGACTCTTCAAAATCAGGGGCTAGCCAAGCCGTTTGACACAAACATATCTTTTACTGTTCCTATTTCTGGGACAATTACTAATACTCCAAGTAGTAATTATTCGTCTTCATCCAGTTCAGGTTACAACACTTAGGGCGATTGAGAATGAAAATTTGCAGTTAAGTGTTATCAGAGCGATCACCCTTTCCCCAAACAAGAGCGATCGCCCTTTCTGCACCAAATTCACAAAGGTGATCGCCCATAATTCATCCAACGAGCGATCGCCCTTCCTGCATCCGCGTTAATCAGCGTCCATCTGCGGTTAAAAAAGATCGATCGTCCTTTCTAATAATTCAGAAGGGCGATCGTTCTCTCTTAAATTTACTCTTTTTGAGTCTCCAACAAAGCTCATTCATCCACTAAATTCCAGAAATCCTCCGACTTCACTCCTCCCTCTTCTTTCAAACTTTGCCGAGATTTGTCCAAAATTTGATTGAATTTTGGATTGTTAGCCAACAAGAAACGCTCCAGAGCTTCAGGATCTTTAATTAAAGTCATTGCCGCTACTGGTTGACCATTTTCAGTAATTAAAATTGGCTCTCCGCGATCGGCATTCAAGTAATCAGCAAATTTTGCTATAATTTCAGCTAAAGAAACTATTTTCATGATTCAGTCTGCTCTGTTCCTATAAATAACTGATTGCCAACTTTTACCCCAATTCCCAAGATATAAACCTCATAGGTATCAAGGTTAGTCTCGTAAAACACCCGGAACCGATTACTCGGCCCAAATCGCAACTCCCAAGTAGCACCTAATTCGGAAGGTTCCACTAGCGGTTTGCGGTTGCGCGTTTCTACCTCTGGTTCATAGCTTAACTGCTCCTCTATTGTAGTGCGGATTAATGAATAATACTTCCGGTCGATCGCTGCAAGATGCTGGAATACTGGCCGTGTAAAGATAATTTCAAACTTCTGTTGAGGTGTCATGCTTAGTTAAGGTCATTATCATTCATATTAGACCAAAAGGGAGCTCGCTCTTAATTCATCAATCATGGCGAGATCCCTTTCTAATAATTCAGAAGGGATCTCGCCCGTTTTATAATCAATCATGGCGATCGCCCGTTTTATAATCAAAATGGCGATCGCTCAAAATCTTTCCCATTCACAACCAATGAATCCCGCCGCACAACAACTTCCCGATTTGACAGGACAAACCTTATCAGAAGCGATCGCCATACTGGAGAGTTACGGCTTCCAATTTCAAACCAGCACAAAAGGTGGCTATCAAAGCTTTGAACACCCAGATGGTAGTATAATTAATATTAGACCAAATGGTGAAATAGTCCGTACAGGGCCTCATATACGCGGGACGGAGGGCAAAACTTACCGTCGTAGATACAATAGAGATGGAAATCAAATAAAATTTGAACCAGGGGCTAAGACACATAATACCGGAGAAAAAGTGATTCTATGACAACCGCGATCGCACTCAACCTCAAAACCTTTTTAGAAGACTTAAAAAGTGCCGATTTAGTAGGAGTTTCACTCCGCCCTCAAAATCTTGGCTTGCGTTTAGACTTCACCTTTGGGCCCGAAGTGGGAGATGTAGCGATCGAGTTCGATCGCATTCTTCACCTAGTGATTTCTCGCCCCATCAATTCCGATGATGAAAATTACTGTTTTTGGGTAGGAGAAGTCGAACTCAGAAAGCTTGAAGAAAATGCTGAAACTTTCTTATCTTCCCTGTCCTATCCTTTCAATTTTCCTCCTAATCTAGATTTATCTGCTTTGAGTCATTTTCGGTTGGAAGGGGATATTTTTATTGAAATAATTTGCGAATATTATAAAATTTTTCAGGAAGTTAAAAATTAATGTCGATTTTTTTAAGCTTTATGAATCAAAAGAGCGAGATCCCTTCCTGCATCCGCGTTAATCTGCGTCCATCTGCGGTCAAAAAAGAACGATCGCCCTTTCTAATAATTCAGAAGGGCGATCGCCCGTTTTATAATCAAAATGGCGATCGCTCCTACCAGTGCTGATGCACCCCATCCAAAACCCAACTTCCCTGAACTATGTCATCAGGTAACATCCTAACAGTCACAGATGTTCTCAATTTCCTTGTCAGTGGAATCGATAAAACTACCCTCGAAACAGAACTTACTGCTTCGAGTTGGATATTCACTCCAGCTAGAGGAGGTTCAAAAAGCGGTGCGGGTACAATTTGGACAAGCCCAGACACTCAATACAGTGTCAGAATTATGACTCAACCTGATGGTTCATCCTATGCTCGTGTTTACAATGGCCCAGGAGGAGGTGCACCCGCAGAACAACCCCTAAACGCATCAGGAAAACCTGGAAGTCGTGGAGACACCCACTTTATTCTGCTCCCTTAATCCCATTTATTCGTCAGATTATGAACTTTCAACAAATTTGGCAACAATACGATTTTACCGAATCAGAATTGCTATCGATGGGGTGGCAATTTCCCTATGATTATGTCCTCAATCTCAACTACTATTGGCAGATCAATTCAACTAATTCTACTTCTGAAGTTGCTACAAATGACCAATTTTTAAACATTATCCTCAAAACCTGCATTCGACTTGATGTACAACTCAACCCAAATCCCGATCAGTTAAATCAAAAGCCTGCGAACCTCGGCACAATCGTCGGCTGGGGACAAGTTACTCCTTCTCCTTGGTTAGAAAATCTATCCCTTTCTCCTAATGAGTGGCTGCATCTGTTATTTGAAATTGGTGGAAATAACAAAATTGAAGCTGTTTGTCGATCGCTAGTTGTCGAACAATTGGTCAAACAACCTTTAGCACTCAGTTCATAAAAGGAGATAAATACAGTGTTTTCCAATTTTTGGCGTTTGGGCTAATTGTTTAAACGTTTCTTCCGTCCCGACAAGAAAGCGATCGGAAGCATCCATATTATCTTCCGCCATGTAAGTGGCTAATTCAATCAAATCGCCGATAATTTGCGGACGTTTTTGGATCGAGGTCTTTTTTATTCCTGCAACCCCTGATTCTGGGAAATACGCGATCGCACAGCTTGACGAATCTCCATCCAATCTTCCTCCGTCATCCCGGTAGGATTTCCCGATTCCAAACCCTCTAATAACATCGCTTCCAAACGTTCTGAAGCTTTGCGTTTTTGGTCTTGGCGAATTAACTCACGAAAATACTCGCTAGCTGTACTATAACACCCTTGGGCTACCTGTTCTTCTATATAAGTTCGCATTGAGTCAGGTAGAGAAATATTCATGCTTGTCACTGGTATTACTTACCTCATTTAACTCGTTATCTATTATGGCAGATTTTGCCATTTTTTGTTAAGCCTCACACAACCTGTAATTTTGTAATAAAAAATTGGGAAGATAGATCGCCCTCGATCGACCAGACTCAAAAAGGATCTCGCTCATCATTCATCAATCATGGCGATCGCTCTTATTTTGCATTCAAATAACAAAAGATTGTCATTTCAGCCAATAATTGCTAAAATGAGCGCAAAATACTATTCTGATTAGCCAATGAGCGACATCTCTATCAGCTTGCCAGATGAATTACTCACATACGTCAATCAAAAAGCGCCCAACCAAGCGTGCTTTGATAGAAGCTCTCTTAAAACAATGGCGAAAACAACAAGAAAACCAAGCTTTAGCAGAAGCTTGCAAGCTAATTGACGAATTAGATTTAGGATGGGATGAGGAATGGCAAGCTCAAGCGATTACCGACTGGGAAGCATCCCGATAGCTAGATTCGATCCGTCAGTAGGAACAGAAATACGCAAAACGCGGCCTGCCTTAGTCATTTCTGGTACGCTGTTAGCCTAAAATCTATACGGTACATCTCACACAAGTAAACATGGCAAAACTGCCCATAGAAATTGCCGAAACCATCTGGAGCCTAAAACGGCAATTATTGGATATTATCGACGATGCTACAGAAGCTGAATACACTCTATTTGAGCAATTTGGAGAAACAGACAGAACAATTGACTATTTAGATCAGCTAAAAAGTGTCGCACAGCAAGCCGATGAGCGGTTTTCCCAGTTTTCCCTATTGCAACGACGCTTGGCTAATGCACAACCAACAGCAACTTCTGATATGCTAAGATTAATGACAGAAGTAATTGCTTATACCCAAGCCAGACTTCCCGCCTGGGAACGCAGCATTCAAGAAATTAAGATTGAGTGGAGATTATGATGAACGAACCAGGATATATGCCACATCCAGATGTCGATCGACGACTCCTCGCTAACTTACGTCGCAGTCGCTTGGAAATGGAAGAATTAGGTTGCAAATTAGAAGAAGTTATTGCAAAATTAGACGAAGATCATCGACAAATTCAACAAAAACGGTTACAAATACTTCTCAACAGTCAGTAGTTATATAGATGTTGAGAAATAAATGTTGAGAACATTAATACAGGCGATAGTTCTTTCTAAGCATTATTCAGAAAGGCTCTCGCTCAATTATCACCTATAATTCCGATAGCTCCCTCTTTCAGAGATTGGAGATATACATCTTGAAGCCTTCCCAATTTTTTGGGGATCGGTTGCTTCTCAATTGTCGTAATAATAACTGGCTTAATCATAGAAGCTTTTAAAAGACCAGCCGATCGCCAATCTGTTATGACAATATCACCGACTTTCGGACTACTGCTAACTTGACTCGTGATACCCATCAGAATGCGATCGGGATATTCTGCATTATAAACGTCAGAACTAATAACAACTGCGAGACGTTTTTTATTGGTAGTTTGATCTGTAAAAGGAAACGGAACTAAAACCACCTCACCAAAATTATAACTCATCATACTCCGCGTCCTCTGGGTTATCCCAAATTTTAGCAAAAACTGCTTCTGAGAGTTGAGTTGCAGTATAAACGAGAAGACGATCTTCACTTCGCGTTAAAAGGAAATCCATAAAATCTTCTAATACCGTAATTTTATCCGGCGGTAAACTACGGATTTTTTCCATCAGCTTTGTTTCCGGGTTGGGGGCGACACTCATGTTATCTCTCACTTGTTAATGTTAAATCAGCATACATTGTAAAAATACTAGGAAACTTCAGGAAGTTATTTTGCTCACCAACTGTTTTGAGGAAACCACTATTTATCTGATAACATACATTTGTATATAGTGCTCAAAAACTATCAAGTATTAATAACACCATATTCACTCCAAAACTATGAAAAAAATCATCATTGGCATCATGGGCCCTGGCGATAGTGCCACATCAACCGACTTAGAAAACGCCTATCAACTCGGACAACTCATCGCCGAAGCAGGATGGATATTGCTAACTGGCGGTAGAAATGTTGGCGTCATGGATGCCGCCAACAAAGGAGCAAAATCAGCTAACGGTTTAACAGTGGGCATCCTTCCAGGAAATGACACTCGCGGCATTTCTGAAGCTGTAGATATTGCCATTGTCACCGATATGGGAAACGCCAGAAATAACATTAACGTTCTTTCTTCAGATGTAATAATTGCCTGCGGTATGGGCACGGGCACTGCTTCGGAAATTACCCTCGCCCTCAAAGCTAACAAACAAGTTATTTTGTTAAATCACAGCGCCGAAAGTAAACTTTTTTTTAAAGGTTTAGCACAATTTAACATCTTTGTGGTAAACAATGCTGTAGAGGCTATGAATCAAGCTCGCGAAATCCTAGTAAATTCAAGATGAAATCCAAGATGAGAGTAAGCAAATTCAACTTTTGTGCGATCGGCATTTTTCTGACTTTGGGGATTTTCGTCACTACCAAAGCAGACGGAAGAATTGCACAGTTCAGTTTCAGCAACAAACCCACTCAAAAATTAGCACAAACCCTCCCTCCTCCTCCCCCTTTCGCACAGCCTGTTACCGAACAAGAAGCGCCACCTATTCGCAGCGAATCTGTGCCGGATCAAATAGCTTTAGCAACCCATTTGCAGACCATCAAAGCTAGAATGTACGGTGCTTACTGGTGTCCTCACTGTCACACGCAACAAGAACTTTTCGGCAAAGAAGCATTTACCGCCATTACTTACATTGAGTGCGATCCCAGAGGCAAAGATGCTCAACCCGATTTGTGCAAAGCTGCCAATATTAAAGCTTATCCCACTTGGGAAATTCGTGGAAAATATTACACGGGCAGGCAATCTTTGGAAAAACTGGCTATTTTATCCGGTTATAAAGGTAGCAGCAATTTTCAGCCACAACTTCCCTCTCCTTAAAAATATCTAAATTAGTTAGCACTCGCCAACTAAGAAACCGGGTTTTTGAACCGGAATTGAGGGGTTTCAGCAATTATTTTGGTTAAAAACCCGGTTTCTCGCCACCCGTGCGTCCATGACTATAAATGTAAGGTGCTTAGGATCGCGAATTAAATAACTTACAATTTTAATTGTTATTGTGGGATGGGCGTCCCGCCCGTCCTTTTTGGA
>NZ_JAUBTT010000204.1:0-5214 GCF_036705125.1 Microcoleus sp. B7-D4 | reverse complement strand
GATTCTTTGACTTCGACGGAAATCTCGCGGCCCGCTCCAAAAATCCCGCTAGAGGTTTTAGAGGGAGATAGGCAACTTTCCCAGTCTAAAGCTTGAAACCGTTACGGCGAGGTTACAGGGTGAGATTAGGTATTGATAACAGGTTTTATAAATACCTAACACCCCCAACCTGACCCAGGACTTAAAGTTACCCAAAGTATTCTGTAACCGCTATCTGTAACCGTTAGCTGGCGACTAATCACCTGTGTCACGCGATTCAGCTTCACAGGGATTATCATAGTTTAGGTATTTCTTGAACCACGCCGGGGAACTGCTACAGCTTCATCAAATAAGTAAACTTGCAGCCCTTCGGAATCTTGATGCTGAGTTCTCGGACAAAATGCGATTCGTTATCTAACGCAATTTTGTATTCGTCATGTTTAGAGCTAGACCTGACAGCAATGACTTTACCCGCTTGCCCATGATGAGTATTGCCAACTTCAGCGATAACTACTCTGTCACCCTCAGCGAACTGTTTATGCTTTGCACCGATTGCGGGAGTTGGGGGAGTTGGTTCTTGTGGGCTGTCGCTAGCGGCGATCGGTTCCGCTACCAGTTCCGAGGATGCGGTTGGCTCTAATTCATTCTGAATTTCTACTGCCGGAGAATTCTGGATAGTATACCCAAAATGATTAGCCGCTTCCTCCCAACCATTTCCGTACAGTCGCTTCAAATAGGGAATATCTACAAGCATGAAAGGTTCGATTTTTGGGGCAATTAGTTCTGGGTTTGCCAGAGCCTCGGAGTATTTGTCTTTAAATTCTGTCAAATACTCAGCTCCATGTTTGTTAAGCCAAGCTTCTCTACTGGCTATCTTGAATGAGCATTCATCAATTTTCTTTAAACAAAACTTTTCAAAACTCTCTCTCTGTCCTTCTGAGAGAGTCTGAAGTAAGTATGAGTAAGTCTGAATAGTCTGAGACGTTTTAGAACCCTTTACTGGTAACGTTTTCAGCTTTTCAGAGTTCGCGTTTGCGGACTGAGAGTTCGCGTTTGCGGACTGAGAGTTCGCATTTGCGGACTGAGAGTTCGCATTTGCGGAGTTAGAGTTCGCATTTGCGGACTTTTTTGTAGGCGTACAAAAATTACTAATTTCAACGTCCGAGTGTGTGAAGCCAAACCAGCCCATCTTCTCAAATTTGAGAATGGCGGCATGGTAAGCAGTTTTCCCGATTCCAGCACCGAGCAAAATTTCAGCAACCTTAACCTTTGCCGGCCTGTCTCCAAAACGGACGAGTTTAAGTAAGTAGAAGAAAAGTTTAGACTCAGCCCTGCTCAGACCGCGCTTTATAATCTGGTCTGCAACGCCATCTCTGATTTGAATGTAGAGTTCTTTCTCTTGAGGTTCGGGACGTACATAGTCTACTTTGACTAGATTTACGCCAGTGCTGGAAATTTGACCGTCAATGCTACTATTGGTAATAGTATGATAAGTCATGAATTTAGCCTATCCCTTAGACAGGTTGAAGGTTGACCGATTAACCAAAGACCGCTGTTGCCAGTTCCAATTGAGAGCAGCGGTTTTTGGCGTTTGTAGTTTAAAAAGTCTTGAGCACAGAATGGAACAGCTCGCTAAAAAATAAGCGAGCAGATAAGTGAATCGCTGCGAGCGCAACCATTCGATTCAATAAACTTTGGGATAGGGATAAAGATTTTAGGCGGGTCGCGGTTCGTCTCAATTTTGCAAAGGTCAGTGTTAGGAGTTGTAGGCGTGTCTACAATCCAAGAGAAAATCTCGACTACCAACTCAAAAAAGTGAGTTCCAACAAAAGCCCGAAGCATCGCCTTGATATCATTCTTAATGGCGCGGGCCAGTTTATGAATGACTATATGCCAAAAAGTCCTGTGTTTTCTGTAATTTGCCCTAATTGCTTGCCCCTCAAATAGACAAGGGATTCCCATCTCCGAACAAAAGGAGAAATCATCCTCGACTAATTTGATGCAAGAAATTAGATCCATATTTTTAGGATATAGCGTTCTAAGCTACTTAATCGTCACTCAGGTGTTTACACTCTTGTTTACACTCTGTCTACAGTTTGTGATTTTCAAAAGTGCAAACTATATCATAAGTTGTGCTTTTTTGGGGAGTATACCGGGTATCACCCATCCCGGTTGTTTTCAAGCGAGCGAGCTAGTCGCGGCCGGGGGAGGCAGGCCAAAATAGCTATCCCCCCCGGCCCACGTTCTTATTTTTCTTCTTCCTCCTCTATTAAGCGTTTATACTCAGCCTCAGCAGCTTTGTATTTAGGAGAGCCACCTTTAGAAACGCCCCACACTTCGAGGATTATCTTGGCTTTACCCCATCCCTTAGCCTTCAGTTGCAGCGCTCGTTCAGCGCGTTCTGATTCAGCGTTCTGGGAGCCGTTCTGTTCAGGTTCAGCTAGTTGTTTTTGGAGGATCGGTTCTGATTCCTGTTCTCCGTCACAAGTCAGTGCTAGCAAGCGTTCTAGCTGTTCTCGCGGGTTCAGGATTTGTTCAGCTTCTTGCTGACGCTGTTGTTGAGAAACGTAAACAGATGTACTGATTTCGTCAATCGTATCAGCCTTGATAGCCTTAGCTTTCATCGCCTCTATTTCATCTTGTTCTGATTGTTCGCGGGCGATGTTGCCAGCAGTAAAAGCGCAAGCAATCGCAGCCCCCAGACTTACCCCTTGCAATGCTTTGTGAATGTCTAGTGTTTTGTCTAGTGCTGCTAGTGGAGCCAACCATAGCACTACAGATGATGCACTCAGCACAAATAGCTTTAGGTGCACAAGAACACCCCCAACCCAATTAACAGCATCGCCAAACTACCAATCAGCAAGGC
The DNA here is from genome assembly GCF_036705125.1 of Microcoleus sp. B7-D4. Taxonomy (NCBI): domain Bacteria; kingdom Bacillati; phylum Cyanobacteriota; class Cyanophyceae; order Oscillatoriales; family Microcoleaceae; genus Microcoleus; species Microcoleus sp. B7-D4. The sequence continues at coordinate 2,369 of NZ_JAUBTT010000204.1, read as the reverse complement.
TTGCAGGTCATTAACTGAAATCTTTAGCAGCTTGCTTAGTGAGAAATCTAGCAGCCAGCTCAAACCCCAGGCGATCGCAATGGCCACCAACAAACACAGAACTGCTCGAAACGCAATCGGATGCAAACTCGCTACCCACCCCAGGAGTGAGAAAGCGATGCACCCAGCCACGAAGTAATTAGCCAGACACATCGCTCTCATTATCTTGAGCCTCCTAACAAGGCAGTACGTAGAGTTTCAAGCGCTTGCACAGCTTCATCAATAGCAGCGCTAGCTTTGTTCATCAGTTGCTGCTTAGGTCTATCTAAATTAGATTGTCCCCGTGCTCTAATTTTTGCCCCTCGCAGCAGTGCGATGCTGATAGCTAAATTGTCCACGGGGAGTTTATCGGGATAGTGGTCATAAATGCGAGTCATTGGTTCATGCCTCCCGTTAGCTTGACTGTAATAGCGTCAATGCGAGTGCGGGCATCGTTATCAGCCTTGTCAATTCCTAAGCCCAGGCGAGCATATCCAGGGCGCAAATTGTGCAACTTTTTAGCTAATCCAGCATCAGCCCGTTTTTTGCCCAGTTCGTTATCAGCAACCACGCCCTCGTATTTGCGGTGTTCCTTGTGAACTGTTTTGTCGGCCGCTTCAATTTTGCCCAATGCCTTGTAAGCGCGTTTAGACTGTCTTGCACCGTCTGTCTTCTCCTTTGCTAAATCCTTTAGCCCATCCGCTTCTTCCTGAGTGAAATAGCGGGGAGCGGGAACTACCGGGACGCTGCGAATCGAGCCAAAGTTACCGGGATTAGTGGGAGTTATGACGCCGGAGTCAGTAGCGGCCAGAACTTTTGATTTGTCGATAGCGTGTCCGCCGTCATTGCTGGCAGTTAGTTTTCCAGCAGAATCTTGGCCGCCACCAAAAAGGCGTAATTGTAAGCTCATCTATTTGTCTCCTAAAGTGAATTCAATCCTGAAGTGAACGGGACGGGGAATCGCATTAAGGGCACGCGGCCAAAAACTCATCAGCAGTAGGATTATCCCCGCCGATGCCAAGCTGACGGCAAGTAGCTGCGATAAATCCACCCACTCAAAGAAATTGATAGGGTTAATCTGGCTATTACCAGACGCTACCGTGTTAGACGTGCTTTCAATTTTTGGCTCAAACTCTAACCCATGCGAGGTTAGCAGCGATTCCCAAGTTTTAGTCGCTGTAAGTTTTCCGTGTTGTCGCGCTTCCTCAGCAGTGAGACCGCAATCATAAGCCAGTGCTTTTAAATGCTCGATTCTACGCCGACTCACCAGAGGTTTATATCGCGCATCATTAAGAGTTGCGGCATCCCCTTCTGGGTAGCCGTCGCGTTGTGTCATAATTTTTGGGCTCCAAACGTTGTATCTGAACGGTTGGGGAAGCCGTGACTTGTTCGGTGTTGATAGCACCGCTCAGTCGCGCAACATCTTCCTTAATTACTTACGATCGCAGTATTCGAGCCATCTTGTCAAGGGATGGCTGTAAAGTTTTGTCGCCTCAACCTTCTAGCAGTTCTAAAAGAAACTCCACATCGGCAAGCGTGACGGCTGATTTCTTGCGCTTAGCTTTTAACTGGTTGAGTAGGTCGGCCGCTTCTGGTAAATCTTGGCTGGCAGACGCTGAATTTTGTTTCAGGTCGGCGAGCTGCTGATTCAATTCTCCAATTTCAAGCCTCAACCTGGATTCTGCGGGGTTGGGTTTGAAGCTGTACCCGCGCTCCAATTCCCGAATCTTGTTTCCTTGATTGAGAATGGTTGCCTTTGCATCTGCGAGTTCACATCTGGCATCGCTCAGTTCTTGCTGCCAGCGAGCTTTCTCAAGTTCAAACGAGCGCTGCTCACGGTGCAGTTCTGCCGCGTGTTCCTTAGCCCATTTTTTAAGCTGCGCGAGTTCTGCCAGTTCTGCTTCTAACTCAGCTCGCATACTAGCTGTGTCACGCGATTCAACAGCAACAGTGCTAGTATCAGCATCTAATAATTTACTTGTGTCACGCGGTTCAGCGTCTTGGTCAAGTTGTCGGGCATATTCTAAAGTTGCGTCAGCCAAAGCGATCGGAACTCGGATAGTGCGAGTCGGGCCACTCTGCCAAGCAGCTTTAAATCGGGAATCTTTGATTGAGTCTTCGTGTCCTTTGGGGTTAGGCATAACAAGTGAATCCCTTGTGTCAAGCGTTTCACTTAGTCTAGCAGTAACCTTAAAGAGTGTCAAGCGCGTGACACACGAGTTTTTGGTGTCCTACCGGACGGGTGGCGGCTATTTTTGGAGCGGGCCAGAATTAGATTCTTTGACTTCGACGGAAATCTCGCGGCCCGCTCCAAAAATCCCGCTAGAGGTTTTAGAGGGAGATAGGCAACT
>NZ_JAUBTT010000203.1:0-5238 GCF_036705125.1 Microcoleus sp. B7-D4 | reverse complement strand
GACTAATTATGAAATGGAACCGAAAAATAAAAAATAAAGGTAACTTAGTTAATGCAGTTTAGATGTTTGACAGCTTAATTCAATAGCTAAACATTCAGATTTTCGAGGCAAAAGACATGAACGGATGCGTTGGTGGCTAAGTACACAAAGAAAAGTTTCTTTTGAGAATCCAGAAGCATTTAGTGAATACGATGCTGAAAAAGATTGCTGTCGAGAAAAACTATCAGAATATTTAATTGAGTCAAGTGTTCAAGATGAACTCGATCGCGATAAAGCACGCTTTTCTAAAGGAGATCATACTCCTTTGCTATTGAGGGAAATCGATCCAAATGAAGTCCAGAAAAAATGTCCCTTATTTCGCGAACTCTATAACTATCTCAATAATTTTTGTCGTTGTCCATAAAGGGTCAGATAAAAATTTATTTAGGTAAACTGTAAGCCAACTTTTGCAAAGCATTAGTAGTGTTAAATTAGATTTTCCCCAAACAAAAAGCGCCCCTATTTCTAGGAGCGCTTTTTGTCAATCAAAAGCTAAAACTTAGCCATTGATAGAAGGAGCAACCAAAGCTACTGGAGTGACTTCACTAGCAGCCAAATCAAGCGGGAAGTTGTGAGCATTGCGCTCGTGCATTACTTCCATACCCAAGTTAGCGCGGTTGATCACATCAGCCCAAGTATTGATAACGCGACCTTGCGAGTCGATAATCGATTGGTTGAAGTTGAAACCGTTCAAGTTGAAAGCCATCGTGGAAATACCCAAAGCGGTAAACCAGATGCCGACAACTGGCCATGCACCTAACAAGAAGTGCAAAGAACGGCTGTTGTTGAAAGAAGCGTATTGGAAAATCAAACGACCGAAGTAGCCGTGGGCTGCAACGATGTTGTAGGTTTCTTCTTCTTGACCGAATTTGTAACCGTAGTTTTGCGATTCGGTTTCGGTTGTTTCACGAACCAAAGAAGAAGTAACGAGAGAACCGTGCATTGCGGAGAACAAAGAACCACCGAAGACACCAGCAACTCCCAACATGTGGAAGGGGTGCATCAGGATGTTGTGCTCAGCTTGGAACACGATCATGAAGTTGAATGTACCGGAGATACCCAAAGGCATACCGTCAGAGAACGAACCTTGTCCAATTGGGTAGATCAAGAATACTGCGGTTGCTGCTGCAACTGGTGCAGAGTAAGCGACGCAGATCCAAGGACGCATACCTAAGCGGTAGGACAATTCCCATTCACGACCCATGTAGCAAAATACACCGATCAAGAAGTGGAAAATTACCAATTGGTAAGGGCCGCCGTTGTACAACCACTCATCAAGGGAAGCTGCTTCCCAGATTGGGTAGAAGTGTAAGCCAATGGCGTTAGATGAAGGAACAACTGCACCTGTGATGATGTTGTTACCGTACATCAAGGAACCTGCTACTGGTTCGCGGATGCCGTCGATGTCCACTGGAGGGGCAGCGATGAAGGCGATGATGTAGCAAATGGTGGCGCTCAGGAGGGTAGGAATCATCAAGACTCCGAACCAACCTACATAAATGCGGTTGTCGGTGCTTGTGACCCACTCGCAGAAGCGTTCCCAGACGTTGGCGCTTTCGCGCTGCTGTAAGGTTGTTGTCATGGTTTTATGATTGCTGTATTTGGTTGTCAATGTTCGGATGATGTTTCTATTATTAACGGTCTTGTTAACGTTTGTAAAGGGGTTTAGCGACAGTTAAACTGATGACTGTGATTAGGAAAGCTGATGTAAGGAGAGACAGGGGCGTAGCTTGCGGGGCGCGACGCCATCGCCAGAAGTTTTGTTAAGAAAGTTGAGGGTTTTGCTTTCTGTGGGTCAGCTCGTGATACCTTTCTAAAACCTGAAAGCGGGAAAGTCCGGTGCAATTCCGGCGCTGTGCCGCAACTGTAAAAGTCAGAATGCCGATTTCGGGGGCGCTTTGTGGGCGTTTACTTTTGGATTCCCTGCGTAGCACGGGGAGGAGATTATTTGTTAGCTTTGACTGATTTGCCGACTTGTCCGGGTTTATTTTACGGTTCCCAAGCCCGAGACGGAGTTTTATCGAGAATGCGGATTCCGGGGGGAATTTTAAACGCGCAGCAGTGTCGGACGATCGCCGATGTGGCTGATCAATACAGTACCGGCTGTTTGCAAGTGACAAATCGGGCAAATTTGCAAATCCGAGAAGTGAACTCGGAAATTGCCCCGGAAGTCTGGAACCGCTTGCAGGAATTGGGGATAGCGTCTCGCCGCGTTGAAGTTGACCCGATTCGCAATATTATGGCAAGCCCGACAGCAGGGATCGATCGCCAGGAGTTACTGGATACTCGCCCGCTAGTCAAAGCTTGGGATGATTACCTGCAAACGCATCCCGAATTGTCGGAACTTTCGCCTAAGTTCAGTATTGGCTTCGACGGCGGGGAATCGGTTTCGATCCAGGCTTTACGCAACGATATTTTATTAGCTGCGGAAGGGCTTTCAACCCAATCAGAAATCGTTTTTCGGCTGCATTTCAACGGCGATACAGGAATTTTAATCCCAGAATCGCAATGTATTTCAGTATTAGCCGCCCTCGCTAGCACCTATCTTGAATACACCAAAAATCGACCTCGAATTGATGGGAAAAAACCGCGTTTGCGTCACCTGCTGGCAGATTGGGGTGTTGAAAGTTATCTAGAAAGGGTACAGCAGAATTTACCATTTTTATGGCAATTCACATCTTGCACATTTCCCAAAAACAGCCAAGATGCCTGTTCCACAAAGAGTGAATTTCCTTGTGGGGTGGGCATCTTGCCCGCCCGTTCGATCGACTCATCTGAAAAATCCCTCCCCAATCACCGACATCTCGGCATCCACCCTCAGCGACAGTCGGATTTATCCTACATGGGAATTGCACTGCCTCTCGGTAGGCTAGAATCAAAGCAACTGCGGAATTTGGCAAATTTAGCCCAAAATCTAGCCAGCGGTACCCTGAGACTTACGCCGTGGCAAAATCTGTTGATTTCTGATATCCCCAACTCCCAGCTTTTTGAGGTAAAACAGCAAATCGCCGATTTGGGATTGCACTCGTCAGCGACTCGGCTAGATTCGTGCTTGGTGGCTTGTGCCGGCAGCAGCGGCTGTGCGTCGGCGGCGACAGATACTCAAAGTCACGCCCTAGCAATGGTGAGGGATTTAGCGCAAAAATTGACGCTCGACCTGCCGATTAACATTCATTTCAGCGGTTGCCAAAAGTCCTGCGCCCAGCACCGGCCAATTGATATCACGCTGGTGGGAATTCAGATTGAGCGAGGACACGAGACGATCGAAGGTTACGACATTTATGCGGGTAGAAAAGATTTGCCCTTCGGGCGACCAATTTTTCAGGCGGTGAGTGCGATCGAGATGCCCGGTGCGATCGAGCGAATGTTGCAGGTGTATCAGCGGTTGCGAGAGCCATTGGAGTCATTTGGTGAGTTTATCGATCGGCGGGCGATCGACCAATTGCAGGAGTTGTTGAGTACGGAAAATCGGAATAGAAAGAGAAAAAACATCCCATGAAAACAGACAAATTTTAAGCATTTCTCTTTCTATCTCTCTTGATATTTCTTCCTTCGCGTCCTTTGCGCCTTCGCGGTTCATTCAAAAAATCTCTTTCACAAATCCCACAAAATTCCCATAGCAGTTTTAAACAATGATTGACTACATTCGAGACGGAACAGAAATCTACACCAAATCCTTCGCCACAATTCGAGCCGAAGCAGATTTGTCAAGCTTGCCACCCGATTTAGAATCGGTAGCCGTGCGACTAATTCACAGTTGTGGCATGACCGATATTGTTACAGATTTAGCAGCTTCCCCCGGTGCAGCCACCTACGGACGCCAAGCCCTCTCCGCAGGCGCGCCCATCCTGTGCGATGCCCGGATGGTGGCCGAAGGCATCACTCGCAAACGCCTTCCGGCTGACAATCCGGTGATTTGCACCCTCTGGCATTCCGAAATCCCGGAGTTGGCGCGGCAAATGGGAAATACTCGATCGGCTGCGGCGCTTGATTTATGGCTGGATAACTTGCAGGGTGCGGTTGTGGCCATTGGCAATGCCCCGACTGCTTTGTTCCGACTGCTGGAAATGCTTGATGCCGGAGCACCCAAACCGGCTTTAATTCTGGGTTTCCCGGTAGGATTTGTGGGGGCTGCCGAATCCAAAGCCGAACTGGCCGCCAACAGTCGGGGAGTGCCATTTATTACGTTGCACGGGCGGCGTGGTGGCAGTGCAATGGCAACGGCGGCCGTGAATGCGTTAGCGAAAAAGGATGAATTATGACTCAGGCTACTGGTAAATTGTACGGTTTGGGTATTGGCCCTGGTGATCCAGAATTGATCACATTGAAAGCTTATCGGATTTTGCAATCGGTGCCGGTGATTGCCTATCCGGCGATGGAAAATGGTAAGGTGCTGGCGCGGGCGATCGTTGCTGATTATCTGCGCCCGGAGCAAATTGAGATTCCGATGCCGTTGCCTTTTAGTCCGACGCGATCGTCTCAACCTTATTATGATATTGCTGCCGAGAAAATTGCCGCACATCTTAGCGAGGGACAGGATGTGGCGGTGCTGTGTGAGGGCGAGCCTTTTCTCTACGGCTCGTTTATGTATCTATTCAACCGTTTGTCGGCGAGATTTACCACTGAAGTTGTGCCGGGAATTTCTTCGACAATGGCGAGTGCGGCTGCGTTGGGAGTGCCGCTGACTTACCGTAACGATGTGTTAAGTATTATGCCTGCGACGCTGGATGCTGAGGTTTTGCGCGATCGACTGGCGGTTGTTGATGCTGCTGTGATTATTAAACTGGGGAGGCATTTTGCTAAGGTGCGGGATGTGTTGATTGAGTTGGGACAGTTCGATCGAGCATTGTATATAGAACGCGCAACTATGCCGAATCAGCGAATTCGGGCGATCGCAGATGTCGAGCCCGCTGAAGTTCCCTATTGGGCTCTCATTATGATACCTAGCCAGCAAAAGTCTGTAACTTAATATTTCCATGCCTGAAGGCGACGCGCTTCCAGGCTTTACCTACTTTTTTGTGCATTCTTACCTCTTTCTCCTGTTTTCTTCATATTCATAACTTAACCTTATACCTTACATCAGTTAATCTGTTGTTAAAATACTTTACAAACCTTAGAATATGCTTTATGTTTATTTACATGGCGGAACACAAAGCCGTCACGAACATTGAAAACCAAATAAAGCAATCATAAACAAAT
>NZ_JAUBTT010000046.1:35176-64512 GCF_036705125.1 Microcoleus sp. B7-D4 | reverse complement strand
CCGCCACGTGATTTATCCGTGGAATCAATCCAAAATCGAAAATCAAAAATCCTCAAGCCCCCGCATTTATCCGTGGGGTCGCCTCTAAAATCTCAAATCTAAAATCTCAAATCGATTGACGCTACCCATACCTGCCGCTGCACCTCGGCCTCATCAGCTACACCCCTAACTTTTTCGTTGTTAACTGCCCCAGATTTACGTCAAATGTAACGAAATATTACAAGATGACGCTAAAGCAGCATAGAGGCTTGACAGCAAAGAATTAAGCGGCTAATCTGATATACATACCCGGGTAAGTCAATTCACTGTCATATGCAAGAAAAGCAAAAAGTTACATTGTATCTTCCACCAGAACTGCATCGCCAGCTCAAAATCCGAGCCGCAGTCGAAACTGAACCGATGTCATCAATTGCAGAAAGGGCAATTGTCTTCTACCTAGGAAATCCCGAACTGGTTGACGAAGTAGAAGCCTCCTACGGACAAACCCATCGGGTATACAACTGTCCAGAATGCACGGGTTCAGTAGTAATGCGAGATGGAGAACTGGCATCCGTAACAAGTCAGCCGAGCGTATTGGCTGAACAGGATCTTCCAGTAAAGCAGGTGTCGGGCGTCAGTGCCAGCACGGCCAAACCGGGAGAGGAAGAATTGGTTCCCTGCTAAGAATGCCTTGCTTCCCCAAAAAGCTAAAACTGAACATTTCAGTAACAGGGCTAATGGCAGCATTGAGATTCAGCAAAGATAGCACCGTCTCTAGTGGGTCGAGGAATATGCAAGAAGAGATCAGTATTCTAATCCAAGCTCAATATCCTCTGATCTACCTCGTGACATCCGAGGAAGAGCGGTGTGAGCAAGCAATTTCGACAATAGCTCAAGCGAAACCACAGCGACGAGTATTTATCTGGACTGTAACTCACGGCATTGTGGAGTATGGTCAACCCCGCACCACCACCCAACACAACACCGTCTCGCCAGAGGCAGCAATTGAATGGGTGATCAGGCAGCGAGAACCCAACAGTAACGCTAGCATCTACATTTTCAAAGATTTGCATCCTTTTATAGATTCTCCTCCGGTAACGAGGTGGTTGCGCGATGCGATCGCCCACTTCAAAGGAACGCAAAAGACAATTATACTGATGTCTCCTTTGCAGCAAATTCCGATCGAGCTAGAAAAGGAAGTAGTGGTATTAGACTTCGCGTTGCCAGACATGAAGGAACTAAACCAAGTATTGTCTGGTCAGTTGGAGCAAACGAAATCGCGACGCATTACCACAGAAGGGCGAGAAAAACTTTTAAAAGCAGCCTTGGGATTGACCAAGGACGAAGCTGAAAAAGTTTATCGCAAAGCCCAAGTTTCGACTGGGCGCCTCACAGAAGAAGAAGTAGACATAGTTCTTTCGGAGAAAAAGCAATTAATTCGGCGCAACGGCATTCTAGAGTTCATTGAAGAAGACGAAACCCTGGATGCAGTCGGCGGTTTAGAAGAGCTGAAGCGGTGGCTGAGACAGCGTTCCAACGCCTTTACAGAAAGGGCGAGAGAATACGGCCTGCCCCAACCAAAAGGGATGTTAATTCTCGGCGTACCCGGATGCGGAAAATCGCTGATTGCTAAGACCACCTCCCGCCTCTGGGGACTGCCCCTGCTGAGGCTAGATATGGGTAGAGTCTACGACGGCTCGATGGTGGGTCGATCGGAAGCAAACCTCCGCAATGCCCTCAAAACCGCAGAATCGATCTCTCCAGCCCTCCTCTTCATCGACGAACTAGACAAAGCCTTTGCAGGAGGCACTGGTTCGGCCGACTCAGACGGAGGCACCTCCAGCCGGATTTTCGGTTCGTTCCTCACTTGGATGCAAGAAAAGACTTCCCCAGTCTTCGTAATGGCAACAGCCAACCGAATCGAGCGGTTGCCGGGAGAATTCTTGAGGAAAGGCCGATTCGACGAACTCTTCTTTGTTGATCTGCCTACCAAAGAAGAACGCCAAGATATATTTAAGATTCACCTGTCAAAGCGCCGTCGGGAAATTACTCGCTTCGATTTAGAGCAACTTTCCAATGTTTCCGAGGGCTTTTCAGGTGCAGAGATTGAGCAAGCGCTAGTAGCCGCAATGTACGAAGCCTTCGCTCAAGATCGAGAGTTTACGCAGCTAGACATCATCGCGGCCATTAAATCCACAATGCCACTGTCTAAAACAATGACCGAACAGGTCACCGCCCTGCGAGATTGGGCTAGACAGCGTGCACGGCCCGCTGCGTCTTCCGTCGCTGAATACCAGCGAATGGAATTCTAAAAGCTTTCTCCTGGTCCAAACAGGAGCAAAGGCTAGCAACAGCTAGCAGTTCGATTCAAGAGCCGCCCAGCGGCACCGTTAAATCCAGACCGTTGTTGTTTCTCTCTCAGTTGTATTAGGAGGAAATCCAATGTCTCACTTTAGCACACTGCGTACCAAAATCACCGATGCCGAAATCCTGAAAGCTTCCCTGCGCGACTTGGGCATTTCAGTCAAGTCAGAAGCTGATGTTCGTGGCTATAACGGTCAGCGCGTTCGCTCCGACATCGTGGCGATTCTGGAAGGCGAATATGACCTCGGTTGGTCTCGCAATAGCGATGGTTCCTTTGACCTGATTGCCGACCTCTGGGGTGTCGCCAAAAAGCACAATCAAACTGAGTTAATCAACTCCATCAACCAGAAGTACGCAGTTAACAAGACCTTGGCAGCAGTCAAGCAGCGCGGTTTGCAAAATGCCAACGTTAAGCTGGTAGTGCAAAACTAATTGATCTGCATGTTTCCAAGCTCGCGGGTTAACCAAACAAACGGGTTAACCCGTTTTTAGCTAGCTAGGATGTAGAGCGGGGTCTTTGGGTCGCCACATACATTTTTAGCACCCCCAAGCAGCAGCTTTCAACCTGAAAGCTGCTGCTTTATGCTTTAATGGTCGGCTACCTAATGCTTGGGGGAATCGTCGATCGTTTGTTGATAAATTTCAAGCATTCGATCGACTTTGTGTTCCCAATCAAAATGCTGCCGGACTCGTTCCCGTCCCGCACAACCCATACTCTGCCGCAATTCTGGTGACTGGGCGAGCTTGAGCATCGCATCTGTCAGTCCCTTGACAAAGCCTTCTCTGGAAGCGGGTTCTACTAAAATACCGCAAGTGGAATTCAGATAATCTGCAGGGCCGCCCCAGTTCGTTGCTAAGTAGTTAAGCAAAATTAATTACATAGGGCTTGCTGAATAAGCCTAAAACCCTTACCTGAAAAGACTTTGACTCGCGAGCGGCGCGGATAAAGTGTAAGACTATGAGCTAAAATTAGTCAAAAGCCATGCACAGTATCACTTTCGTTGATGTACCGAAAACTTGACCCAACCCCAAAAGCACCGTCCAACTTTGACCTTAACGGACAGGGACAATTATCAGAGAATAATCGTTGGGTAATCATGGCAAAAATAATTCCGTGGTCAGAATTTGAAGTAGAATATGCCAAAAATTTCACCTGTTCAACGGGAGCGCCCGCCAAATCGTTTCGTATGGCCTTGGGGGCATTAATAATCAAAGAAAGATTAGGAACTAGCGACGCCGAAACAGTAGAACAAATAAGAGAAAACCCATACCTACAATACTTCCTAGGTCTGAGTGGTTATAGTAATGAAGCACCATTTGACTCATCCATGTTCGTTTATTTTCGGCAAAGAATAGGTGTCAACCTCGTCAATAAAATCAATGAAAAAATGGTCAAAAACCAGACCCAAGTGCAAGGAGAGGAAGTAGAAAAAAGTCATCAGACCTAAGTGAGCCTAAGAATCAAGGAAAATTAATATTAGACGCAACCTGCGCGCCATCCGACATTAAATATCCGACGGATTTAGGACTATTAAATCAAGCAAGAGAACATACAGAAAAAATCATAGATGCTCTACACAATCAAATTCAGTCACCCGTAAAAAAAAAGCCGATCGCATATCGAAACCGAGCCAGGAAAGAATACCTAACTCTAGCAAAAAAACGCAAACCACAACGAAAAGAAAGAATAAAAGCCATTAAAAAACAACTGCAATACATCCAAAGAAATTTGACGAATATAGAGCGAATGGGTGAGCTACAGTTGCTGAGTAAATCTCATTATAAAATGCTGTTAGTAGTTGCAGAAGTCTACCGTCAACAGTTGTCAATGTATGAAAAGAAAGAACATAGTATTCCCGACAGTTGGATAAGTTTAAAGCAACCACATATCCGCCCCATTGTCAGAGGGAAAGCCGGGAAATCCGTTGAATTCGGGGCAAAACTGTCAGCCAGTTGTCGAAATGGGTACGTATTTTTAGACCGAATTAGTTGGGATAATTTCAACGAATCAGGAGACTTAAAAATACGGTAGTAATAAATATGTAGTGATTAGATATTTATTGGCTCAAAACATAGTTGTAATGATGGATAAAATACCCAATAGCACCAATATGGTTTTCTAACTTTTTAGAAAATGAAAGAGTCTTTCTTACGATCCGAGAAACACGTTGGCGCAAAGTATTATTAAATCTTTCAATGTGATTAGTTTTTCCACTATCTTTACCAACTGGCTGATGGCGTAGCGAAGGAAAAATACAAGCATATGCAGCCCAAAAATCTGTATAGCAAACAGCACATTGTCGATATACAGGAGGTAGAGAATTCCATAATTGTTTTGCTCCTTCTTCGCTACGAGCGCCAATATAAACACCAATAATTTCTCTGGTCTCTGGGAGCATCTCATATTTGTAAAAATACTTCTTCTGGCTCCTTCCTTCTTGTGGCTCCTTCCTTCTTCCTCTTTCCTTCTGCCTCCTGCCTCCTGCCTCCTGCCTCAAAACTCCAATTTCTAGCTTGGCCGCAAAGGTGAGATGCTCCCTGGTCTCTCTATCCATTGCTAACCACACCCATTGCTTATTTTTTTTGCAATCTACAAATGACCAAAGTTCATCACATTCAACATTCAATCTGACTTTTTTTTTAGGTTTAACCTTTACTGTTCGTTCGATTGAGGCATATTTATTATTTACGTAATCCTGTAACCATTTTTGAGAAACACCCGTGCTTCTAGCTATACCAGCCAACGAAATCTTATCCAAAAGAAGTCGATCGATTAAATATGATTGTTTGTGAGGTAATTACTTTGTTGGTCGGATTTTCGACAAATTGGCGACCGCAACTTTGACATTTGTATTTTGGTTTTTTATTATGAATTCTACCATTTTTAACTATGTGATTTGAACCACAATCAGGGCAATTTGGTCGTGAGGGTAGCATATTCTATGACTAAACTAATATTGGCAGATACCACGGATTCCAGTAATAGTTACTTATGATAGCCTAACTGTAACTCAATCTACATTCGAGCGCGTAAAGAAATATTAAAATCACAAAATTTGATTGTGTTATTTATAAAATAATCTTATGTATTCAATTACTGTAATTAAACTTCACTACATATTTATTACTACCAAATTGAGCAAATTCTTGTCTGGCCGTTTCTTGAAAGCCTGGTGGAAATGGGATGCCCCCATTCACAGGCACTAGAATAAAAGGAGTCTGCTGACACACACTGACTACCTTAAACGGATATCGGGGCATCATCGGGGTAATTGCATGAACTATGTCATAATCTCCGTTGAGAATTTTCCCTTTAAATTTTTGGTAGACTTGCTGATTAAACTCTGCATAAATTGGGTAGCTCAAGGCATTATAAAGAGGCCAATTTACTCGCCCGTTAGCCGTAATCTTGGCTACTATTTTATAATACTGTTTGTTAAAATTTCCTTCTTCCAGCTAGAAAATATTTTCGTATTCCGGGTGTTTTTCGAGAGCGGGTTTATTTCTAATATGGGTAACGAGGGTTGCATCAACTAAGTTGTTAATTTTTTGAAAAAAATTGTATCCCACCAAAGGTACAGATGCCCAGTCAGGATTGCACTGCTCTACAATTAGTAAAACTTTTAATTTTTTATTACTCATTTGTTTGCTACTCAGGGGTGGATTTTCTGGCACGTTACCTGTAATTCTAGCTGGCTGAATTAATAGAGTTGGTTGTTTTGTATTCGATTAGTTTGCTCTGCTGCCCCAACAATCGGCGCTGGTGAAACTGGATTTGACCTTGTAGCTGGGGAAATTTGGCTAATACGCATGACAAAGCGTAGATGGCTGCGTCTTTAGTTGTGAGATCCCGATGCTTTATATAATAGTTATAGGTGCGATAGGTTGCTAAGGGGTAGCCACTCAATAGTAACAAGCTCCAGCCTTTTGTCGGCCATGTCATTGCCAAGGCTAGGGCTGGTAAGACTAATCCCCACAGCCAGGTGCTTCGGGTTTCTTTGACCCAATGGCGCTCTGGTTCGCTGCCGTGCATCCAGGAACCCTCGGCATAGGCGTGACCCGCTCTTTGAGCCCGCTTCCACCACTGAGAGAAACTGCTCATTTGCGCGTCGTGCAGGGTCATTTCTACATCTAAGCGGAGGATTTTCCAACCTTTTTGGCGCAACCGCAAGCACAGTTCGGGTTCTTCGCCGGCTATTAGTGTGGGATTGAAACCTTCGACTTGCTCAAATGCTGCCGCGCGCATCATGGAATCGCCACCGCAGGCTTTGGTTTCGCCGATGGGGGTATCCCACTCGATGTCGCACAATTGGTTGTAGATGCTGGCTTCGGGGTATCGTTCGCGCCTGCGCCCGCATACTGCTGCTACCTCGGGTTTGGCTGTGAGTTCGCTGTAGGCCCGATCGATCCAGCCGTCAACGATTTCGCAGTCGCCGTCTACAAATTGGACAAATTCGATGTCTGGAACTAATTGCAGCAAGCGGGCAAAGCCTTCATTTCTGGCGCGTGCTGCGGTAAACGGTATAGATAGGTCGAGTTCAACTGTATCGGCTCCGATCGATCGGGCTAAATCTAGGCTACCGTCTGTTGAGCCGGAATCGACATAGACGACGCGGGCAACTTTGTCTGTGGCAGACACTAGGCATTGGCGGAGGCGCTGCCCTTCATTTCGTCCGATCGCCACTAATCCCACTTGTTTCAACTCTTACCTCTAAAATTCGACTACTGAGCAGTTCCTTTTATATTTTAATAAAAGTCGAGCTAATTTCCTAATTTTTCTGCGACTTATAGAAATTATTTTTCAGACTCCCTGGGTTTTTTTTTCGATTATTTTTGCCGGTATTCCCACAGCGGTTGCACCTGGTGGCACGTCACAAATCACCACAGCATTGGCACCAATCAAAGCATGATCGCCGATCGTTACGGAGCGAATAATTTTCGCTCCTGCACCGATATCGACGTGACCGCCGATTTTGACATCACCAACAATTGTCACCTGTTGAAGAATCAGACAGTTAGGGCCAATGGAAGCACTGGGATGAATGACAATGCCATTAGGATGAGGCAGCACCAGTCCTCCTTGTATTTGGCAGTTTAAAGGGATGTCTGTTGCAGTTACCACGCTCCAAAATCGATACTGAATAACGTTCCAACGGCATAAAATATATCCTGCAATTCCACCCTGCTTCTGCCACTTTTGATAGTTGCGGATAGATTTGAGCAGTTGGCGACTGGGTTCCCACCAGTTGCTGGGTTTTTCGCGGCTCCAGTCTGCTTCTGTAGCAGAAACGATTGGCTTAGTGATTGACTCAACCATTATTTGTGGAATATTTTGATGATGTTGACAATTGTGCCTATGTGTGGAGTTTGCCTTAACAGCCATCTTTAACTTGAGTAGGTAGATTGATGGAATCTCCGCAGAGTTATAGGAGAAGGAAAAGGCAGAAGGAAGACAATGATTTAAGTATTGTTTTCAGCAGGGCGGGATTTGATAATTTTGGCTGGGATACCAACGGCAGTTTGACCTGCGGGAACATCTGATAAAACTACAGCATTGGCACCGATATTTACGTCGTCTCCCAAGTTTACTTTTCCGAGGATTTTTGCGCCAGCGCCGACGTTAACCCGATCGCCCAATTGAGGAGATTCTAGCGGTTTGTCCAAATAGCGGTTTCCCAAAGTTACGCCTTGGCGGATAATGCAGTCGTCGCCGATCGTACAATATCCGTGAATAATAATAGCGTTTTGATGTTCAATCACCACGCGACGACCGAGCTTCACAGTGTAAGGCAAATCTATCCCGTAACTATTGCGGACTTTTCGGTAGAGCGATCGATAAATAATGCTCAAAGGAGCTCGCAGTAATTTCGGTTCTACCTGCATTCTCCAGACGCCAAAACGCTGCACTGCTACGGCGCGAAATCCCGGTTTTGTCCAATCTCGACCATGAGCAATCCAGTCTTCTTTAATTTGCTGCCACAGTCCCATGCCGGGGTTTTCTACTTGATTTTCACTGGTGATTAAGTTTTGCTCAGTTACCATAAGCTCTAATTCACACTATTTCTTGTTTACTGTATTGCTAGATGCCCACGATATTAATTGGTTAATCAGGTTTTTGAGAAAAAAGCAACCCGGTTTTATCGCTCAAGAATACTAATTCCTGGTCTGCCTCTGCAAATATTTTGCTTTGCCTAGGTTAACCTGGTTTAGTTGGCTTTTACCGATTTACCAACTCCCTTTAAAAGTTTTTGGATTTTTCAATCTTACCCCCCTTAAAAAATACACTATTTAATACAAAATCCCTCAGCAATTGTGGTGGATCGCCATCTGGTTTGCCTTGAAGTACGCGACGCACCCTCCAGGCTGCAAAACCTGAAGCCCAGGATACATCAGTTAATGCTGTGTAAACCAAGCCGTAGTTTTTGATAAAGTACCTACGCCGGGAATCAAACCAATAAGTCGGCAGCCGCTTGGCGGGCTTTTTGGTGTCAGTGACGCCTGAGCTTTGGCCGACTAAGTGCACCACGCGACTTTCGGGTACGTACCAGCAACTCCAGCCAGCTTTGTTCGCTTGCAGACAAAAGTCCATTTCTTCGCAGTACATGAAATAAGCTTCATCCATCAAGCCAATCTTTTCAAATACTTCGCGACGGACGATCATGCTGGCTCCAGCTACCCAATCAGTTTGACAGGTTTCTTGGGAAATGGGAGGCGCTGCGGCCCAGTTGGCTAATAACTTGGATATAAAGCCTGTCCGCCAACCAAAATCGAGTTCCGTCAAGATGTTGTGAAACCGAAAAGCTGACTCCTGGGGCGTGCCGTCGGGGTCTTCCAAGCGGCTGCCGGCGATGCCGGCTTCGGGATGAGTGTCCATGAAATCGACGAGGGCTTTGAGGGCACCGGGGCGAACTATGGTGTCTGGGTTGAGCAGCAGGAAGTAAGGGGGGGGATTGGTGGATTGGAGGGCGGGACGGATCAGGGCGTTGTTGCCGAAGGCAAATCCGCCGTTGCGGTCTAGGGGAACGAAGGATGCCCATTCATTCCAGCCTTCTGAGGCGATCGCACTACTAATTTCTTCGACGGAGCGATCGCCTGAAGCATTGTCGGCAACTACAACTCGCATACCGGGCAGCGATTGAACTTCGCTAACTAGAGAGCGCAAGCAGTCTATTGTCAAACTAGAGGTTCGGTAGTTAACAATGACAACCAGCAGTGGATAGGGGTGATTGGAGTCGCTGGCCTTCGACATAAGTACCGTTGTTTGTTTAACAACTTTTTAGCTCAAGTTGTACCGATCTGGCAAGCTGGAGCGATCGCTAATAGTATTTTTATTTATTTCGGTGAGGGAGACTGTTTTTTCCGCCATATTTCCGAAGTATCGCCGCTCTGGATCACAGTCGATACTGCCTGTAGGCTTGACTGGCGGCTCGGTGCAGCAGCGAATGTCGGTAAACTAACCCCTTAGCGTCATCGGAATAGCCCCCGCCAATCACGCAGGCAACGGGATAGCCACCAGCCAAACACGCCATCAAAACTTGCATTTCCCGGCGAAATAAGCCCGTATCAGTTAAAGCTAATTTTCCCAGTTTGTCACCGTGATGAGGGTCTACTCCAGCATCGTACAAAACTAAATCGGGCTTGACATTTGAAAGCAAATCTGGTAAGAATTTATCCAAGGTTTGTAAATACTCGTCGTCCTCCATACCGACAGGCAAAGGTACATCTAAATCGCCATTTTGTTTAGTGCCGGGAAAATTGACTTCGCAGTGCATGGAGAAAGTAAAAACGCTACTGTCATCTTGGAAAATTACGGCGGTTCCGTCTCCTTGGTGGACATCTAAATCGACAATTAAAACTTTGCGAACTAAACCATTTTTTTGCAAGACGCGAGAGGCGATCGCCAAATCATTAAAAATACAAAAACCCGACCCAAAAGCTGGGAAGGCGTGATGAGTTCCGCCCGCAGTATTGCAAGCCAAACCGTAGTCTAAAGCGAGCTTTGCAGTTAGTACAGTTCCTGCAACCGCAGTGCAAGTGCGATTAGCAAGGGCCCGACTCCAAGGCAGACCAATTCGCCGAGTCGCTTTGCTATCGAGCGTCCCGTTGCAGTAAGCTTGAACATAGGAGTGGTCGTGGACTAATTCAATCCATTCTTGAGGGGGAAGTTCGGGAGCGTGAAATTGCGATTTATCTGCTACCCCGTCCGCGAGCAGCATCTCGTAAAGCATCCGAAACTTTGCCATCGGGAAGCGGTGATCCGGTGGCAGAGGTGCAACGTAATCTTCGTGGTAAATAATTGGTAAGTCCATTAAAATTATTGTATAACGAATGAATCTCCAATTGAACGCCTGCAATCTCAAATTTAAATTCCCTGGAGAACTTGTATATGCAACAACTAAAAACAGTCTGGCAGTCCGGCAGCAGCCACCCCGAAAATGCTGACAATCTCGATAATATTAGTCAGTGGTGGGGAAACCTCAACGGGAAAGAAATTAGCTGGGTAGAGCGACTGATTCCGCAAATCGGCGGTCTGAGCGAAATTCACTGGCACCCCCAGCGTTTTGACGAAACATTTGTGATAGTCAATCCTGAAATTCGGGAGGAAACTCTCTATTGGTACATACCCGATTCTCCTGTCCAACGTAACAACACTGTTGACAAATTAGAACTTGACAACTTGCAACAGCAATTGTACATCTATCCTCAGTTGGAATCGGAACTGGTAATTCGCGTAGGAATTCCCGAAGTTAAATATCAAACACTTGAATTAAACAATCCCGAAATCGCCTTGGGGGCAGATAATCTGCTGCTGCTGTGGGAATCTGAGCAAGAACTAGAAATTAAAATTTACTTGAGCAATGAAAATATTGCTAAACTTAAGGAATTGCTGGCATAGAAAAGACCGAGAAAATAGTTTATAGCCTTTATCAGTAACATGAGGTGCTCACGCGGGCATAGGGCATAGGGCGTAGGGCATAGGGCATAGGGCATAGGGCATAGGGCATAGGGCATAGGCATAGGACTGGCCCCCCTCACCACGCTTGAGAACCGCTATATATGGTAGGCTTTGGGTGCGGGGCGAGCGATCTATACTCTTAGTCACCTATAAATATCTTAAGACTGAGGGGCGGGTGCGTCGAAACCGAGGTTTTTCACAGCCATACTTTGTTGCAGCGAAAAGAGTAAAAAAAACAGTTTCTTCGCCTCGCGGTACGTCCAGGTGTGTATCTCGGCTAAAACCCTTTGAATGTGGCAGCAAAATGTCCAGAAACTTGCGTTATCCTCCTGGGACTTTTAATGCAAAAGTCAAGCAAAAAATAGTCCTGGACGCATCAACCGGGTTGTACAAAAATACTTGGTTACAGCCCTTGAACAAAGTTAAAAAACCCGGTTGCTTTGGTCGGGAGTGCGTAAGCGAAGATTGTTTTTCTGCCAACTTAATTGGGACATCAAATAAGGGGATTTGTTGGGGCACTCAAAGGTGGTTAAATACGGTTATTTGGGGTGGGCAACTTAAGACAAGTAACCAATAAGTTGAAAAAATAGAAGGTGCGTTAGTTGATGGGCTAATACCGCATATTTCATTTAGATGTAGAGGGCGAGAAACCGGGTTTGTTGGACAGAATCAGTAATGATGCGAGAACTGTAAAGAAACCCGGTTTCTGGGATGTACTTCATAAACCGGGAATACGCTGTATTTAAAATTAATCCTCTTTTTGCTGATTTTGAAAACATTTAATAAATAATTATGCTCGCCAGGAATCGCTAAATTTATTAAATGATCGATCTGCTGCTAGCACTAAAACATTCACAATGATCCGACAAAAAATGATAGTTGACAAAGAAAATATTCACATTTTAATTATTGACGATCAGCCCCAAAACCTGCGGTTTATATCCAACATATTGACGAAAGAAGGGTATAAAGTTCAGCGGGCGATTTCGGGAGAAATGGCGGTTAATGCTAATTTAACCGTTCTCCCTGACTTGATTTTGCTCGATATTGCCATGCCCAAAATGAACGGATATGAAGTCTGTGCTAGACTGAAATCCAACGAGAAAATGATGGAAATTCCGGTTATTTTTTTGAGCAGTTTTGATGAAACTTTTCATAAAGTCAAAGCTTTTGAAGTTGGGGGTGTTGACTACATTACTAAGCCTTTTCAAGTGGAAGAAGTTTTAGTGCGGATCGAAAGTCAATTGACTATACAACAGCTATCAAAACAATTAAAACAGCAGAATGCCCAACTGCAACAAGAGGTAGAATTTCGCAAGCGAACAGAACAATCACTCCGGGAAAGCAAAGCGCGGTTGCAGAAATTGGCGGTCAATATACCGGGAGTTATTTATCAATTTATTAAGCAGCCTGATGGAAGTTTTAAATTTGAATATATAAGTTATGCTTGTCGGGAGATTTACGAATTAGAGAGTGAGGAAATATTAAAAAATTCTGACTTGTGCTTCGAGCAAAACCATCCAGATGACCACGAATATCTGGTAAAACAAATTGCTACTAGCGCCCAAAGTTTAGAACCTTTTGCCTGTGAATGGCGGATTGTTACACCGTCGGGTAAACTCAAATGGCTGCAATCTAATTCTCGGCCAGAAATGCGCGATAATGGCGATATTGTTTGGTATGGCGTACTTTTTGATATCACCGAGCGCAAGCAGGCAGAAATAGAAATGGCTGGAGCTAAAGCGGCTTTAGAACGGCAAGTTCAGCGAGAATTGCTGATTGCAAAAATAACTCAAGAAATTCGCTCCAGCTTGCAGCCCGAACAAATATTTGAAATAGCTGCAACTCAAATCGGTCTGGCATTCTGCGTCAATCGCTGTTTGATTCATACTTACGTTACTACTCCCCAAGTCGATATTCCTCTGGTGGCCGAGTATCTACAACCGGAGTGCGAATCTATTCGGAACGTACCTGTTCCAATTTGGGGCAATCCTCACGTCATACAAATGATGATACAAGATATGGCGATCGCCTCCAACAATGTTTATTCAGACCCTCTGTTGGAAGCTGTTCAACCGATTTGCCAGAAGGTTGGGTTAAAATCGATGCTGGCAATTCGCACTTCTTACCAAGGCAGGGCAAACGGTGCTATCTGTTTGCACCAGTGCGATCGTTACCGGGAATGGACTTCGGAGGAAATCGACTTATTAGAAGCTGTGGCGGCTCAAGTAGGGCTCGCTATCGCTCAAACTAAACTGATCGAACGAGAAAAAAACCGAATTCAGCAGCTCGATCGGCAAAATAAAGTGCTGCAAGCAGAAATTCGCACCCGCGTCCGCGCCGAGCAAGCTCTGCAAGAATCGGAAACAGAATTGCGGGCGATTTTTGCCGCCATGACTGACACAGTTTTAGTGAGAAATGCAGAAGGGCGCTGCATCAAAATCGCCCCGACAGCATCAACAAATTTGGTGAAACCTCCAAGCGAAATGATTAACAAAACCGCCCACGAAGTCTTGCCGAAACCTATAGCAGATTTAGTATTAAAGGCTATCCACGAAGCTCTAAAAACGAAGCAAACCATCAATGTTGAATATAGCTTTAAAGTCGGAGAGCGCGAAGTTTGCCTCGACGCTAAAGTTTCTCCGCTTACTCCAGATTCAGTGATTATCGTAGCCAGAGATATTAGCGTTCGCAAACAAACAGAATCCGCACTCAGAGAGAGCCAGCACTTCATTCAAGCGATCGCCGATTCCAATCCCAACCTATTGTATGTTTACGATGTAATTGAACAGCGGAATGTCTACAGCAACCGACAAATTTCTACGATGCTCGGATATACCGCCCAAGAAATACAAGATATGGGTACAGCAATGATGCCAATGCTGCTCAACCCCGATGATTTGCCAGAGTTTTTGGAAAGCGTCAAAAAAGTGGATCAAGCCCAAGACGGTGAGGTCATTGAATGTCAATACCGAATGAAACACAAAAACGGTGAATGGCGGTGGATGCACAGTTGGGATACAGTATTTCTCAGAACAGCCGAGGGTAAACCCAAACAAATTCTCGGCACTGCTAATGACATCACAGACCGCAAATTAGCCGAAGAAAAACTGCTAGCATCGCAGCAAAGAATCTCATTTTTATTGCAGCAAACGCCGATCGCAGTTATCGAGTTAAACCTCAATTTAGAAATTATCACTTGGAATCCCGCAGCCGTTGCTATTTTTGGCTACAGTGAGGAAGAAGCGATTGGTCGAGTCGCCTCCGATTTGATCGTACCGGAAAGCTACCACCCGCAATTATCTGAGATTTTCAATCACGACTTGAATGCCAAATCCAGCGGCACTACCGAAAATCTGACTAAAGACGGCAGAATTATCATCTGCGAGTGGTACAATACTCAACTAATTGACGATAACGGTACAGCAATCGGCATTGCTTTAATGGCTGTAGATATTACCGAACGCAAGCAGGCAGAAACCGAACTGCAAGAAAGTGCTTTACGACAAAGAGCGATCGCCCGCATCATTGAAAGAATGCGGCAAACTTTAGATATCCGAGAAATTTTTCACGCCACAACCCGAGAATTGCGCCAAACCATGAAGTGCGATCGAGTTGCTATTTACCGTTTCAATCCAGACTGGAGTGGCGAATTTGTAGCAGAATCCCGTGACCACAACTGGGCTTCTTTCATCCAAGCACAGGAACTTGATTCTAACCTTACTGAAGGCGCTTTAGACAGCGATCGTTGCGTCGTCAAAGAATTAGATAGCCCCTCACAAGAAGTACGCGATACCTATTTGCAAGAAACCCAAGGCGGCCCCTACAGCCGAGGTACCACTTACCTTTGTGTCGCAGATATTTACAAGCAAGGTTTCGACAATTGTTACATCCAATTGCTAGAAAGATTTCAAGCTAAATCCTACATTATTGTACCAATTTTATCTGGCAAAAAGCTCTGGGGATTACTAGCATCATATCAAAATTCTGCTCCCCGCCAGTGGAGTGAAGCAGAAATCAACGTTGCAGTTGATGTAGGTACTCAGCTAGGAGTCGCATTACAGCAAGCGGAATTGCTCGCCCGCACTCAAAGGCAGTCCATGGAACTGATTAAATCCAAAGAAAACGCCGAAGTTGCCAACCGCGCCAAAAGCCAATTTCTAGCTTCCATGAGCCACGAACTCCGCACACCTCTCAACGCCATTCTCGGTTTTTCCCAAGTCATGGCCCGCAACAGTTCTATCACGGAAGAACAAAAAGAATACATAGAAATTATTAACCGCAGTGGCGAACATTTGCTAGAACTCATCAATGATGTTTTGTCAATGTCCAAAATAGAAGCAGGTCAAATTACTATCAATCCCAGCCGCTTCAATCTCTACAACCTTCTCAACAGTCTCAAAGAAATGCTGCAACTAAAAGCCAACTCAAAAGGTTTGCACCTAATTTTTGAAAACGCAGATGATTTGCCGCAGTACATTCAAACAGACGAAGCTAAATTGCGACAAGTTTTAATTAATCTGGTCGGCAATGCGATTAAATTTACTCAGCAGGGAACCGTGACTTTGCGCGTCAGCAGCCACGCTAAAAAAGACGCCACCGAAGAAAACAAATCCCAATTGTATTTTGAAATTGCCGACACTGGTTCCGGCATTTCTCCCTTGGAAATTTCCACATTATTTAAGCCATTTGTACAAACAGAAAGTGGTCGAAACTCCATGCAGGGAACTGGTCTGGGGTTGCCGATCAGCCAACAGTTTGTCCGAATTATGGGGGGTGATATTGCGGTTGAAAGTCAACTCGGTCAAGGCACTCTTTTCAGCTTTAATATCTGGGTTGACTTAGTAACACAAAGTGATGAACAAGAAAAATCCCCGATTAAACAAGTTATTGCTTTAGAAGCCGGACAAGACACTTATCGGATATTAATAGTTGAAGATGTAGCGGAAAATCGCCAACTGCTGCTTAAGCTCCTGATACCCCTGGGATTTGAAGTCCGGGAAGCAACTAACGGTCAAGAAGCAATTGCTTTGCATTCAACTTGGAAGCCGCACTTGATATTAATGGATATGGTGATGCCCGTGATGGATGGGTATGAAGCGACAAGACAGATTAAGAAAACTCTAGAAGGTAAAGAAACAATAATTATTGCCTTGACCGCCAGTGCTTTTGACGAGCAGCGGCAAATAATTTGGTCTGCGGGTTGTAACGATTTGATATGTAAACCGTTTCGGGAAGAGGTACTCTTTGAAAAGATAGCGCATCACCTCAACCTGCGTTATATTTATGAGAAAGAAAACTTATCTACTTCTTTGGCAGCACCCACGCTGCTTAAAAGTTTGACCACCGAGGATTTGAGTGTAATGCCCACAGACTGGGTGGTCGAGTTGCACCGATCAGCACTTTGTGTGGACGACAACCGCATCCTCGAACTGATCCAGGAAATTCCCGAAACTGAGGCAAATCTCGCTAACGCTTTAACAGATTTAGTCGATAATTTTCGGATAGATATCATTATCGACTTAACTCAATTATATTATGATGAACGACCATCCATTACCAGCGCCTCCTAAAGACATTCTGATTGTTGACGATATGCCGGATAACTTGCGACTTCTATCGACTATGCTGACATCTCACGGGTATCATGTCAGGAAGGCTATTAACGGAAACTTGGCTCTGCAAGCGGCAAAAATATCTCCTCCCCATCTAATTTTACTAGATATTAATATGCCGCAAATGAACGGTTATGAAGTTTGTGAGCAGTTAAAGTTAAGCGAAAAAACTAAAGATATTCCGGTAATTTTTATTAGTGCGCTAGATGATGTGCTGGAAAAAGTTAAAGCTTTTCAAGTAGGAGGAGTGGATTATATTACTAAACCATTTCAAGTAGAAGAAGTCTTAGCCCGGGTTCAAAACCAACTTTCCCTTCGTTCGCTGCAATCCAAACTGGAACTGCAAGCTAGGGAACTGCACGATCGCAATTCTAGATTGCAGGAAGAAATCGCAGAACGCCAGCGGGCCCAAGAATCAATCCGGTTTTTGCTGGAAACTACGCGGGCGATCGGCGAAGCTGTAGACTTTCACTCAGCTTTAGAAGTAATTCTGCACCAAGTGGGCGAAACAATCGGATGGGATGTAGGAGAAGCTTGGATTCCCGATGCAGAAGGAACTGTGCTGCAATCTGCCCGGGGCTGGTATGCCAGCAACGCGAGGATGGAGGTGTTCCGCAGGCAAAGCGAACAACTGACATTTGGCATGAATATAGGGCTGCCGGGACGAGTTTGGGCATCCAAGCAACCGGAATGGGTAGAAGATATTTCCCAGGGCTACCCGAATTTTTTACGAAGTCAGATAGCACTAGAACTCGGATTCAAAGCGGGTTTTGGCGTGCCGATTTTGGTAGGCGATGAAGTATTGGCAGTGCTAGTTTTCTTTAAAATTTCGTCTGGTGGGAAAGACGCACGATTTATAGACGTTTTTAATGCCGTCGGCACTCAATTAGGTTCTTTAATTCAACGCAAACAAGCAGAAGAATTGCTGCGTATTGCCCAAGAAAAATATCACAGCATTGTACAAAATGCTATGGAAGGCATTTTTCAAAGCACGCCTTCAGGAGGCTATCTCAGCGCTAATCCAGCTTTGGCAAAATTGTACGGTTACGACTCGCCAGAAGAACTGATGTCGGAGATTAAAAATATTGCTCAGCAACTGTACGTTGACCCGGAACGCCGCCTCGAATTTGTGGCTGCTATGGATACTGAAAATGCCGTTTCGGGGTTTGAATCTATGGTATGTCGCAAAGACGGGCGTCGGATTTGGGTGTCAGAAAATGTTCGGGCTGTTCGAGATTCAAAAGGTGAGCTGCTCTACTATGAGGGTACTGTTTCTGACATTACAGAGCGCAAATTAGCGCAAGAAGCGCTCAAAGTTCAACAAGAACAAAGCGAGAAGTTGCTGTTAAATATTTTACCCAAACCAATCGCAGAACGCTTGAAGGCAGAGCAAAGCACGATCGCCGACAGTTTTGCCCAAGTAAGTGTTTTATTTGCTGATATTGTTGGCTTTACTGAGTTGTCTGCTAGAATGTCTCCCACCGAGTTGGTAAAGCGCTTGAACGTAATTTTTTCGCACTTCGACCAGTTAGCTGAAAAGTACGGTGTGGAGAAAATTAAGACTATTGGCGATGCTTACATGGTAGTCGGGGGGTTGCCTACGCCGAGACAGGATCACGCCGAGGCGATCGCCCAAATGGCCCTGGGAATGCAGGCAAAAATAGCAAAATTGTGCGCCGAAACAGGGGAAAAACTGGCAATTCGCGTCGGCATCAATTCCGGGCCAGTTGTTGCGGGAGTGATTGGTGTGAGCAAGTTTACTTATGATTTATGGGGAGATACGGTGAATGTAGCGGCGAGGATGGAAGCTACGGGTTTTGCAGGCAGCATTCAAGTTACTGATGTTACTTATGAGCTTTTGAAAGATAAGTATTTGTTTGAGATGCGAGGCGTGATTCCGGTAAAAGGTAAGGGGGATATGATGACTTATTGGTTGCTAGGAAAAAAGTAAAAATTGGGAATTGGGCATGGGGTATGGGGCATTGGGCATGGGGCATCGGGCATGGGGCATGGGGCATGGGGCATGGGGCATGGGGCATGGGGCATGGGGCATGGGGCATTGGGCATTACAACAAATAACCAATAACAAATAACCAATAACCAATAACCAATAACCAATAACCAATAACCAATAATTCATGACAACTGACAACTGACAACTGACAACTGACAACTGACAACTGACAACTGACTACTGACAACTGACAACTGACAACTGACAACTGACTACTGACAACTGACAACTGACAACTGACAACTGACTACTGACTACTGACTACTGACTACTGACTACTGACTACTGACTACTGACTACTGACTACTGACTACTGCTATGATGAAAGTCGTTAACGAAACTTTACATAATAGCCGTGACTGCACAACAATTAGTATCTGCAACGAGTTTTGAAAAGCTAATTTGGACTTGGAAAGGTCACAAAATCCAATATACCGTCCAAGGAACCGGCCGCCCTCTGATCTTGATTCACGGATTTGGGGCTTCGATCGGACATTGGCGGCAAAATATCCCCCCACTAGCGGCCGGCGGCTATCGCGTATTTGCGCTGGATTTGCTGGGATTCGGTGCTTCCGCCAAACCAGCCCTAGATTACACTCTGGAATTGTGGGAAGAATTGCTGAGTGATTTCTGGGCGGATATGGTACTAGAACCGGCGGTATTTGTTGGGAATTCGATCGGCGCTTTGCTGAGTTTGATGGTAGTCGCCAACCATCCAGAAATATCAGCCGGCGGTGTCTTAATCAACTGTGCCGGCGGGCTCAACCATCGGCCCGACGAACTGAATTTCCCGCTGCGAGTAGTGATGGGGACTTTTACTAAATTAGTTCGATCGCCCCTGATCGGCCCCTTTGTCTTCAACAACATCCGCCAAAAACACCGCATCCGCAACACCCTGCGCCAAGTCTACGGGAACCGCGAAGCCATCACTGACGAACTCGTAGAACTCCTGCACGCCCCCTCCTGCGAGCCCGGAGCTCAACAAGTGTTTGCCTCGATTCTCACAGCCCCTCCAGGCCCTCAACCGTC
Source organism: Microcoleus sp. B7-D4 (assembly GCF_036705125.1). NCBI lineage: Bacteria > Bacillati > Cyanobacteriota > Cyanophyceae > Oscillatoriales > Microcoleaceae > Microcoleus > Microcoleus sp. B7-D4. The sequence goes on along the minus strand of NZ_JAUBTT010000046.1, from coordinate 44,555 downwards.
AGAATTGCTGCCCAAAGTCGATCGTCCGTTATTGGTACTTTGGGGCGCAGACGACCCCTGGACACCCATCGCCGGCAGCCAGATTTATCAACAATTGGCCGCCAACGATAAACCAGTGAAATTTGTTTCCATTCCCAACACAGGCCACTGTCCCCACGACGAGCGGCCCAGTGAAGTCAACGCTCTGATTTTGGACTGGCTGCTGGAATTGAAGTACAATTTTTCTGAGCGAGGCAACCATTGAGCGATCGAGTCAAACCCTTGCAGTGCAAAAGTTTTGCCTCGCTTCTCCGCACCGACACCCCCGCAGCAGCCGACTCAAAAAACAATTTTTGGAAAAAGTATTGACACAATTTACTGAGTCAGCTATATTGATGGACGTGTGAGGAGCGAACCAGAAGAAGCACCGAGACGAAACACGGCCAGTCGTCGGTGCTTTTTCTGTTGAAACCCGTTTTTAAGAGTTTTAAATTATCTATAATTCACATCCCCCATATCTGTAAGCCCGCCCCGCTTTCTTCATTTCTTCCTACCCTACCCTTCGGGAACCCCTGCGGGGAACGGGAACGGCTTCGCCGAACGCGTTCTTAGCGTCTTCGCGGTTCGTTAAATAAATATTCTGATTTTGCAAAAAAAGTAATTGACTCCATTTGATATCGAAAAATCCGAAAGTGTGGATGGTTTTTGAGCATCAAAATTTGATTGCATAGAACTCAAAACTAGAGAGTTGTATAAGAATAAATTGTCGCTGGGTCGGGGCGGGTTAATATACATTTTTTCCAAATGTCGCTAAACCCGCCCCTGCGGTATTTGTGCTGCAAATATCAACGATCGCCCAAAACAAATTGTTCGATCGCAGCCGCCACCCCATCTTCCTCCACATCCGGCGCCACCCAATCAGCAGCAGCCTTCACCCCATCAGGAGCATTGCCCATCGCCACCCCTACACCCGCATAGGCAATCATTTCTACATCATTAAAATTGTCGCCGATCGCCATCACATTCGCCGCCTGCAAACCCAAAAGTTCCTCCGCTAAATACTGCACCGCATCTCCCTTATTCGCCAAAGGATGCGTAGCTTCAAAAAAAGTAGCAACCGATTGAGTCAAATAAAGCTCTGCAGGCGTGTAGCGCTGCCGCATACTGCTGAGCAAGCCGTCGAGTACCCCCGGATTCTCGCACAATGCCAAAACTTTCGTCGGTTCCCCCGGAAGATCTCGCCGCAAATCTTTAATCACCATTGGTTTAATGCCCGATCGTTCTGCATAAATTCGGGTAGCTGCGGTAATTTCCGGCACGTAAAGTTGGTCGTCAATGTAGAAATGGATCGAAAGCAGCGATCGCAAATGCGGTTCTTCAAAATAATCTAACAGTTGCAGAGCAGTTTGTTTCGACAGCGGCAAGTGCCGCAGCCGTTTTTGAGTAGCGTGATCTTGAATCCACGCGCCCTGGTAGCAAATCAGTGGCAATGTTGAGCCGATGTCCCGGTGAAAACGCAAAGCTGATCGGTACATCCTGCCCGTAGCGACGGCCACTTTCACTCCCCGCGACTCGGCAGCCAAAATTGCCTGCTTGACTGGTTCTCGGATGGTATTTGACAAACCTGCGATCGTGCCGTCTATATCCACTACCAGCAATTGAATGTCTGCGGTGCCAAAAGCGCGATCGGTCGCATTAGCTGGATTTGAGGCAGTTATATTCTGCATGATTTTTTTAGATTTTAGCTGTTGATTTGCACGCACCCGTTTATTTTGCCACTGGCGGGATAGCAAAGTGCCACTTCTGATTTTTTGAATACTAAAATAATATAGATAACTAAATAAGCGACAAAAAAAGTATCTAGGAGGACTGTTTAGGGATGGATTTAGCTAAGCTATATCATAGTAGCCAGTTTACTGCCGTAAAAACCGCACTCGACCGATGCTGTGTATTTTCACTTACTTAATAATACTTGTGTGCAAAAAGAATGCAACTCTAAGCCCGCGAGCCAAACCCTTATATCATCAATCATTCCCAATCTAAAATCTAAAATCTAAAATCTAAAATTGTATAGCCGCCTCTTTGAAATTACCCCCAACTATCATGATTTCTATTCCGGGATACCGCATTGACGGAGAACTTTATACAAACCCTCACACAGTTATTTATCGAGGGATGCAGCTTGAGGAACAAAAACCCGTTATCCTCAAAACTCTCACGCCGCCATACCCTAACCCAGCGCAAATATCCCAACTGCTGCACGAATCCGAAATTCTTAAAAATTTGAATTTACCCGGAATAGTCAAGCTTTACAAAATAGAAACATACAATCACTTCCCTGTTTTAGTCTTAGAAGATTTTGGTGGTATTTCCCTAAAAGACTTTCTCAGCAACAACCAGCTAGAGTTACAACAATTTCTGCATATTGGCATCAAACTAGCAGAAACAATTGGGCAACTCCACGAACACCACATCATCCATAAGGATATTAAACCCAGCAATATTATTGTCAATATCGAGACAGGAGATGTCAAGATTGCTGATTTTGCGATCGCCTCCCTGCTACCGGGCGAAAACCCCGCCCCCAGCCATCCCCATTTACTCGAAGGCACTCTCGCCTATATGTCTCCTGAACAAACGGGGCGCATGAATCGGGCGATCGACTACCGCACCGATTTTTATTCTTTAGGCGTCACCTTTTATGAGATGCTTTGTGGCGAATTGCCTTTTCTGGCGATCGATCCTATGGAATTAGTACACTGCCATATTGCCAAAACGCCAGTTTCTCCTTGGGAAAACAGAAAGCAAAAAGTACAAAGCAGAAGCATCGAAGGCAGAATCAATCAATTAGGAAGCAAGGAGATTCCTCAAGTCGTTTCCGATATCGTCATAAAACTCTTAGCAAAAACAGCCGAAGACAGGTATCAAAGTGCTTTCGGACTTTTGTACGACTTGGAAAATTGTCTCGTTCAACTGCAAACTACAGGCGAAATTTCCCACATAACCCTCGGCGAGCAAGATCAGTCAAGTCACCTGCAAATTTCCCAAAAATTTTACGGGCGAGAAGTAGAAGTTAATATGCTTCTCAGTATCTTCCAGCGGATGAGGCGAGGCAATACAGAAATTGTGCTGATTTCGGGTGCCGCAGGTGTGGGCAAATCGTCGTTAGTATATGAAGTTTACAAGCCGAGTCGGCGGGAAAACGGGTATTTTATTGACAGCAAATTTGAGCAATTTAAGCGCGATATTCCCTACGCTTTTTTGCTCCAAGCTTTTCAGGATTTGTTGCGACAAATATTCACAGAAAATGCCGCAGAAATCCATGTTTGGAAAGAAAAAATTTTAAAAGCACTCGGCGGCAACTGCCAAGTAATTATTGAAGCTATTCCCGAAGTAGAACTGATTGTCGGGCCGCAGCCCCCCGTCCCAGATTTAGGAGCAAATGAATCTCAAAATCGCTTTAATTTAGTATTTCAAAACTTCATCCGCGTCTTTGCTCAAAAAGAACACCCCCTAGTAATTTTCTTGGACGACTTGCAGTGGGTCGATTCAGCATCTCTCAAGTTAATAGAACTGCTAGCAACTGACCTGGGGACTCAATATTTATTAATAATTGGAGCTTATAGAGAGCAGGAAGTAGATGCAAATCATCCCCTAATGCTGACCGCCGAAGCAATTAAAAAAGCAGGCGGCACTGTGAGGGCGATCGCCCTTTCGCCTTTAGATATAAGCAGCGTCAACCAATTTGTTGCCGATACTTTGAACTGCGCCCCAGAAAAATCCCTAAGTTTAGCAGAATTGCTTTGGCGAAAAACTGCGGGAAATCCCTTCTTTTTAACTCAATTAATAAAATTTATTTACTCAAAAGGTTTAATTAATTTTAAACTTTCACCCTCGAATAATTTGGTCGAGCTAGCTGAACCTAACCTGTCGGGCTTAGCGCAACCAATCTCAGAGCAAATTGTGAAAAAATGCCATCTTACAGGCGAGTGGCAGTGGGATATTGAACAAATACAAGAAATGGGAATAACTGACAATGTTGTAGAATTAATGATAGATAACATTCAGAAACTTTCAAAAAAGACCCAGGAACTGCTTAAATTAGCCGCTTGTATCGGGAACAAATTTGATTTAGAAACTATCTCGACAATCGCCGGAAAACCTCTCGCTTCCGCAGCAACAGACCTCGGAGAGGCACTTCAGTCCGGTCTGATTTTGCTCGTAAATAACGCCTACAAAATTCCGATCGCACTAGCAGCAAGCACAGAAGTAACAGACACAATATCTAGAGACTTTACCGATAAATTTTCCCTACCAGTGGCTGATGTTTCGAGCGCCACTTACAAATTTTTGCATGAGCGAGTGCAGCAAGCAGCTTATGCTTTAATATCCGATTATCACAAACAAGAAATTCATCTCAAAATAGGCAACTTTTTACTGCAAAATTCACCGCCAGAGCAATTAGAAGAGCATATTTTTGATACCGTAAACCAACTAAATTTAGCGAGAGAAATCATCCGCAGCCAATTAGAAAAATTTCAATTATCCCAATTAAATTTAATTGCAGGTCGCAAAGCAAAAGCAAGTGCAGCTTACGAACTTGCCCTCAAATATTTAACTGCAGGTATTGAACTGCTTCCCCCCGAAAGTTGGCAAACTGACTACGACTTGACTCTTGCACTCTACGAGTCAGCAGCAGAAGCTGCTTACCTCAATACCGACTTTGAACCAATGGAAAAATGGGCGAGAATTGTCCTGCAACACGCAAAAAATGAACTAGACAAAATTAAAGTGTTTGAAATCAGAATCATAGCTTGTGCGATGCAAACACAACTCCAAGAATCGGTAAAAATTGGTCGGGAAGCACTAAAAATGTTAGGAATTAACTTTCCAGAATCGCCGATTCCCCTCCACATTCAGCAAGCACTTGCTAAAACTGCCGCTTATTTAACCGACAAAAAAATAGAAGATTTAATTAACTTGCCCATTATGACAAATCCGCACAAATTAGCAACTATGCGCGTGCTTTCCAGTATGTTTTCAGCTACATTTATAGTTGAACCTGTGCTGCTGCCGCTGATTGTGTGCGAGCAAGTTAATTTATCTATTAATTACGGAAACTCTACTTTTTCTGCCTTCGGTTATGCTAATTACGGAGCAATTTTAAAAGGAATAGTTAGAGATATTGAATCGGGCGATCGCTTTGGTCAATTAGCTTTAAATTTGAGCGATAGATTAAATGCGTTAGAATTCAAAAGCAAAACGCTTAATTTAGTAGCATTCATTTTGATGAACGGCAAGCATCACGTTAAAGACTCTTTGCCGCTATTAGAGGAGGCCTATCAAAGCGCGCTAGAAAATGGGGATTTAGAATCTGTCGGATATTCAGCCGTAAATATTTGTCAGTCTTTGTATTTCATCGGTCAAGAATTGCCACAACTGGAACGGAGAATGCTAAGTTACAACCATTTGCTGTTTCAACTCAAGCAAGAAACTGTATTGACTTGGAATCAAATATATCGGCAAAATATTTTGCAATTGATGGGAAAATTGGAAAGTCCACACCTTGTATTAGGGGAAGCATACAGCGAAGAAAAATTGTTGTCGCTGCTGTTGAAAGCTAACGATCGGGTGGGACTACAGCACTTTTATTTGCAAAAATTAATACTAGCCTATTTATTTGGAGATACCGCTACAGCGCTAGAAAATGCAGCGCAAGCCGAAGTATATTTAGACGGAGTAGCAGGCTTTATTAATGTTTCTGAATACCAGTTTTACGATTCTCTAGCCCGCCTAGCCGCCTATCCATCTGCAACAGAGGAGGAACAAGAAGAGCATATTTTTTACGCTGTCAGTAACCGAAAAAAACTGCAACAAAAAGCGCTTTCGGCGCCCATGAATCTTCAGCACAAATGCGACTTACTTACGGCAGAAAAAGCGCGTGTTTTGGGCAATGTTGAGAGAGCAATGGAATATTACGATCGCGCAATTGACGGAGCCGAAGAAAATGGATACATACAAGTACAAGCACTAGCAGCAGAATTGGCAGGAGCATTTTATCTATCCATAGGAAGAGAAAAAAATTCTAAAACTTACTTGACAGAAGCGCGTTATTGCTATCAGCGCTGGGGAGCAACAGCCAAAGCAGCGCATTTAGAATCGAAATACTCGCACTTGCTAACTTCCGCCTCGATTTCAACTAATATTGAAACTCACAAATCTACCAGCAGCGCTTCTTCCACTACGAACGACGCTGCAGGCGTGCTAGACTTGACTACCGCAGTTAAAGCATCGCAAACCTTAGCGGGCGAAATAGTTCTAGACAAACTGCTGGCAAAAATGATGAAAATTGTTATTGAAAATGCCGGGGGGCAACGAGGGTTTTTAATACTAGAAAAAGAGGGTCAATGGGTGATTGAAGCATCAGGATCTGTAGATGTCGATCGCGTTGCTGTCATGCAATCAATTCCGATAGATTTTGTAGCCGACGATCGAGAAGTAACTTTGCTGGCAGTTGCAGTTGTGAATTACGTCGCCCGCACCCAGGAAAGTATAGTTTTAAACGATGCCAGCCGCGAAGGACAATTTACTCGCACACCCTATATAATGGCGGTTCAACCTAAATCAATTCTTTGCACTCCGTTAATTAATCAAGGCCAACTCACGGGCATTCTATATTTAGAAAACAATCTGACTACAGGCGCTTTTACCCAAGACAGGTTAGAAATATTAAAACTGCTGTCTTCTCAAATTTCTATCTCCATCGAAAATGCCCAACTTTACGCCAACTTGCACCAATTCAATCAGAATCTCGAAAATTTAGTACAGCAGCGTACCTCCGAGCTCTCCCAAACTTTAGCAGACTTAAAATCGGCTCAAAATAAACTGGTAGAATCGGAAAAAATGGCTGCCCTCGGAGGGTTGGTTGCAGGTGTGGCCCACGAAATCAATACTCCCATCGGCATCGGCATCACCGCCGCCTCCCTGCTTGCTGAAAAAGCCACAAAGTTTTTTGAGGTTTACCGTAACGGCCAAATAAAACGTTCCGAGTTAGAAAAGTTCCTGGATACCGCCATGCAAAGCAGTAATATGATCTTATCTAACCTCACGCGGGCGGCCGACTTGATTCACAGTTTTAAAGAAGTAGCTGTGGATCAGTCTAGCGAGTTAAAACGCACGTTTAATGTTAAAAACTATCTAGAGGAAATTTTGACATCCTTAACAGCCAAACTAAAAAGAACTAAGCACAAAATACAGATTAAGTGTGATGAAAATATTGTAGTGGACAGTTACCCCGGCGTAGTGTGTCAAATTGTGACAAATTTGGTGTTGAATTCCCTATTTCACGCCTACGATGGAGAAGACGAAGGAGTTCTGGCTTTTGATTTCAAACTAGAGGGCGATCGGGTAATATTTGAATATGCCGATAACGGCAAAGGAATTGACCCAGAAAATCTCAGTAAAATTTTTGAACCGTTTTTTACAACCAAAAGAGGTCAGGGAGGCACGGGATTGGGACTGCACATTATTTATAACCTTGTTACTCAAAAACTAAAAGGCACAATTAGCTGCACAAGTCAACTAAATAAAGGGACAAGATTTATGATTGAATTTCCCGCTAAAATGAGCAGTTAGTTATTAGACCGCCAACATGGATATAAGTTTTATATAGGAGAACGATATATGTCAGAAGCTAGTAAAAACCTGTTGGCTGCAGGCGATGACGAATTAATCCCAGCGGGCGACGATGAATTAATATTTGCCGAGGAAGACGAGGCGGAAGAAAAACCGCTAGAAGAAAGTTGGAAAATACTAATTGTCGATGATGAAATCGAAATTCATAATATTACTAAATTAGCATTAAGCGATTTTAAATTTGAAGGTAAAACTATAACATTTATTAGCGCTTACTCAGGAAAAGAAGCTAAAGAAATAATCCAAAATAACTACGACATAGCATTGATTTTACTTGATGTAGTTATGGAAACAGAAGAAGCAGGCTTGGAAGTAGTTAAATACATCCGCGATATTTTAAATAATCAAATTGTGCGAATTATTTTACGAACTGGACAGCCCGGACAAGTACCAGAAGATGTAGTAATTGTCAGCTACGATATCAATGATTACAAAACCAAAACAGAACTTACTAACAAAAAATTATTTACCACAGTAGTCACCGCCCTGAGAGCATTTAGATCCCTGAATCAAATCGAATCCAGCAAAAGCGAACTAGAAAAAATTGCCGCCGCCTCAGCCCGTTTTGTACCCCGTGAATTTTTGAAGTTTCTCAAAAGAGAAAGCATCGTTGATGCGAGACTAGGAGACTCTGTACAAGCAGAAATGACGATTATGTTTGCCGACATTCGCTCATTTACAAGTCTGTCAGAAAGTATGTCTCCCCGAGAAAACTTTGAATTTCTTAACTCTTACTTAAGCCGAGTTGGCCCAGTTATCCGCCAGTACAACGGTTTTATAGATAAATACATTGGTGACGGGATTATGGCTTTGTTTCCTAACAGGGCTGAAGATGCTGTGCAAGCAGCAATTGAGATGCAGCAGCAAGTAAAAATTTATAACAGACACAGGCAAAACAGTGGCTATCAACCTATTTCGATAGGGATTGGCTTGCATACGGGGACTTTAATGTTAGGTACGATTGGCGAAGCGGAACGAATGGAAAGTACGGTAATTTCTGATGCCGTTAATTTAGCTTCCCGCGTGGAAGGATTGACAAAGCTTTATGGAGTTAGTATTGTAGCTAGCGTCCAAACCCTTTGCCGGATAGACGATCCTCAACATTACAAGTGCAGGTTTCTCGATCGCGTTCAAGTAAAAGGAAAACAAACACCTGTTGCTGTATTTGAAATTTACGATGGCGACTCGGCGACAATGATCGAACTAAAAGCACAAACTCAAACTTATTTTGAACAGGGAATTTTTTTTCACTACCAGCAGCAATTCGCGCAAGCAAGGCAAATGTTTCTGCGCGTTTTGCAAGTCAACAAGTATGATAAGGCAGCATCTTTTTATGCAGAAAGGTGCGATATGTTGATGAAGAATGCAGTCATTATGACTCTGGAAGGAATAGAGATATAGGGAATAGGGCATGGGGCATGGCGCATGGGGCATGGGGCATGGGGCATTGGGAGTTGGGAGTTGGGCATTGGGAATTGGGCATGGGGCATGGGGCATGGGGCATGGGGCATTGGGAGTTGGGCATTGGGCATGGGGCCGAAAAGAATTAGGAAATGGGCATCAGCTCAGATAGTGAACAGTGAACAGTGAACAGTGAACCGTCAACAGTCAACAGTCAACAGTGAACCGTCAACAGTGAACCGTCAACAGTGAACCGTCAACAGTGAACCGTCAACAGTGAACCGTCAACAGTGAACCGTCAACA
>NZ_JAUBTT010000046.1:0-35076 GCF_036705125.1 Microcoleus sp. B7-D4 | reverse complement strand
GTGAACAGTGAACAGTGAACAGTGAACAAATAACTTAATTTATGCGCTTCAAATCCCTTGATGTTTTTCGCGGAATTGCGATCGCCTCGATGATTCTAGTCAACAACCCCGGCAGTTGGAAACAGGTGTATCCGCCGCTAGAACACGCAGAATGGCACGGCTGCACCCCGACAGACTTAGTATTTCCTTTTTTCTTATTCATCGTTGGCTGCGCGATGTCTTTCTCGCTGTCTAAATATATTCAAAATTATCCAAAAACCGAAAGAGAAACCTCAATAATTACACAAACAAAGGAAAAATCAGAATCCCCCAAAAACCCTCTTCCTTTTTCCTCCTTCCTTCTTCCTTCTTCAAATATTTACTGGCGAATTGCGCGCCGCGCCGCGATTCTATTTATATTAGGATTGCTGCTAAATACATCTTCGATCGCCCTTGACGTACTTCTCAACAGCGCCCCAGTGGAAAACTTCGGTAAAATCCGCATCATGGGAGTATTGCAGCGCATCGGCTTAGCTTATTTCCTCAGTGCGATCGCCATTCTCAACCTTTCCCCCCGCAATCAAAAACTGCTCGCTGTTGCCGTACTTTTGGGCTATTGGGGCGCATTAACCGTATTTGCTGTAGGGGGGTACACTGCCGGCGAACTCACGCCAGAAGGGAATTTAGGAGGATATGTCGATCGGCTAATTCTCGGTAGCCAACACCTGTACAAAGGCGGGCCCTTCGACCCAGAAGGATTGTTGAGTACCTTACCCGCAGTTGTAACAGTCCTGATCGGCTACTTTACCGGAGAATCGCTGCGAGTACAGCCAATCACAACCCGCACCAGTATCAACTTAGCAATCTGCGGCCTCAGTTGCGTGGTAATCGGCCACTTGTGGGGATTGTTATTTCCGATCAACAAACAACTTTGGACGAGTTCCTATGTAGTGTTTACCGCAGGTTGGGCGTTGCTATTGCTAGCATTTTGCTACGAAACAATTGAAGTGCGGGAGTGGAAATGGGGGAGGCCGTTTGAAATCATGGGATTGAATGCTATTTTCCTGTTTGTTGCTTCCGGTATTGTCGCCAGAATCCTGTTGAAAACTCATATCGGTACTGGTGAAAATGCTCCAACAACTTACACTTGGATTTATGAAAACTGGTTTGTGCCGTGGGCGGGGCCGCTGAATGGTTCTCTAGCATTTGCCGTGACTGCGGTATTATTTTGGTGGTTAATTTTGTATGGGATGTACCGCCGTGGTTGGGCGATTAAAATTTGAATGGTGGGTTGTTAAACAAGCGCGTTTGCTGGTAAGTGGTGAGCAAGGGGCTTGACAATCAAAAGCTTTTTTTAGTATAATGTTTATATATTTTTTTACGGTTTTTGACGTGGATATTCTAATTGAGTCAACAAGGGAATTTGAGAAAGATATTGCGCTGCTAAATGAAGATGAGAAAGCCGAAGTAATTCAAAAAATTAATTATTGTGCCAGCCTTTTTCCTACTCAAAAATCAAATGTGTATCGCAAGCTGCGTCGTCTCCCGCTATCGTCAGACCTGAATGGTTACGAGTCTTCGCTTTATACGCTACGAATTTCTCAAAAACTAAGAGTGGTTTTGGCGGTTGACGAAGACCCAATTTTTGGGCAAGCTATTTTTACTCTTTTTCGAGCAATTCAACACGACGAACTCGATCGAGCGTATAAGGGTGTAGCAGAGTCTTTGTATCAAGACCTACTTCAGCGCGATCGAGAAACTGCCTAGATATAATCAGCTTAAGTTATGGCGCAAAACCTTATTCTCTGTGATGAATATGGCATTATTTACGAAGCTATGAAAATTTTGCCAGATGACGAGCTAAAGATTAGTTTTCTGGAAGCTTTAGCAGAACTTGAAGACCAGGAATGTCACAGGACGAGACAATTTCCCAAAACGAGACTGCATAAAGTTAAGGGTGTGAAGCAGGCAGTTTATCGTGCTGATATTGATAAAGTCTCAGGCTGGCGCATCCACGTTCAGTACGTCAACGGACAGATTCATCTCAAGGATATTATTGAAGGGCAAAGACACGACAATGTAATTGAGGTGATTAAATCAAAGAAATCCCGCTACCAGTAATCCTAGCGGGAGCATCTCACCTTTGCGGCCAAGCTAGAAATTGGAGTTTTGAGGCAGGAGGCAGGAGGCAGGAGGCAGAAGGAAAGAGGAAGAAGGAAGGAGCCACAAGAAGGAAGGAGCCAGAAGAAGTATTTTTACAAATATGAGATGCTCCCATCCTAGCAAAGATATAATCTATAAAAATCCAGTGGGGATTTAGCGATGGAAACTAACAGATCGTTCGAGCAAAGTGATACCTGGAGTGAAGAAGATTGTCTTGATGTCACAGCCTTTTCTTTGCAATACGCAGCTACTATCTTTCATAGCGACCCCGATATTTTAGGTGGAACTCCTGTCTTTATTGGTGCTCGCGTCCCGATCGAGACTGTGCTTGATTATCTCGAAGCTGGTGATTCTGTCGATGAATTTTTAGACCATTTTCCGAGTGTCAGGCGCGATCGAGCGATTTGAGTTCTCCCAATGATACGATCGCCACATAACAAAGTTGATTGATGTCCGCTTCCTCAATATCGATCGCCTGCAGGATCGGAAATCCGATCGCACCCCCGCCACAACTTCCACAAATTACCGCCCCAACCCCGCCCAGTTCAAGGATTTTGCCGATTTCTCGATCGCACGCCACCGATCGCTAACTATAACTGAGCCCTAGTCGCTAAAATTAAAAAAAGATACGTAATAGGCAGGCAGGCGTCAATGATCCCAACAGTTATAGAACAATCCGGTCGCGGCGAACGCGCCTTTGACATTTACTCGCGACTCCTGCGCGATCGCATCGTCTTCTTGGGCCAACAGGTTGACTCAGACTTGGCTAACCTGATCGTTGCCCAATTGCTATTTTTAGACGCCGAAGACCCGGAGAAAGATATTTACCTCTATATCAACTCCCCAGGGGGTTCGGTAACAGCAGGTATGGGCATTTTTGACACGATGAACCACATCCGCCCCGACATTTGCACTATTTGTCTCGGTTTGGCCGCCAGCATGGGCGCTTTTCTGTTGAGTGCCGGCGCTAAAGGCAAGCGGATGAGTTTGCCTCACTCCCGGATTATGATCCACCAACCTCTAGGCGGAGCTCAAGGACAAGCAACCGATATTGAAATTCAGGCCAAAGAGATTTTGTACCACAAACGCCGCCTGAACGAACATCTTGCCAACCATACCGGTCAGCCGCTTTCCCGCATTGAAGAAGATACCGAACGGGATTTCTTCATGTCCGCTGAAGAAGCAAAGGACTACGGATTAGTCGATCAAGTGATCGATCGCCGTCCTTCCGCTAGCCGCCCGATCGCCGCTGTCGTCTAAATAAAAAGTTAAAAATCAAAAATGAGGAAATATTCTTCATTTTTGATTTTTAATTTTTAACGTTCAAAAGTAGCTCTTTAATGGATAAACGGGGGGCGAGAAACCGGGTTTTTTACCCTAATCTTTGGTTCTCAACCTTAATCTCTGTAAAAAACCCGGTTTCTTTAATCCGGGAGCAACGGGGGGCGAGAAACCGGGTTTTTTACCATAATCTTTGGTTCTCAACCTTAATCTCTGTAAAAAACCCGGTTTCTTTAATCTAATAGCCTCCAGCGCCTTGTTTAGTTGCCGAATTCCTAGGGCAAAGATTCGAGATATTGCAGGAAGTCGAACAATTCTTCTCGATTTAAGAAGTGCCGCGCTTCTTTGCCATAACCTTGTTTGAGATAATCTTTTCCTTGGTTGGCAGTCCAGCCCAACCGCTTGATTTCCTCAGTAGTTCTGCTGTAGATTTCCAGATATTCTAGGAAATCTACCAACTGTTCGCTAGAAAGCTCTCTCTGCGACGACTTGCCGTAATTGTGTTCGAGACAGTCAGTTTCTTGCTTCTTAGTCCATTTCAAGCGTCTGAGGATTGCCTCTATTTGGGCGATCGTATCAGAATTATCCTCGATCGCATCGCTGGGAATTCCCACTGCGATCGGTTGCAATTCCCTGACTTCGGCCGCACCCTGTAGCAGTTCACTTTGGCTAGCAGTCGGCACCTCCAGTTCCTGAAGTGGTTCGCCGTAGCTAGAAGAAAGCCAAGCGTCTGAGTCTAACTGCTTCGGTACAAATCCAGTAGCCTCCGTCCGATCGACCGTTGGCGGCAGCGGTGCAGGTACAGGTGCGATCGGCTCTTCATTTAATTTCGCTTCAGTCTTGACAAAATTGCTTTGATGTGTTTCAGGCAATTTGTCAGCAACAGGCATTTCTAGAACCGGAAGAGGAACACTGGTCGGCCCAACAGGAACCGGAACAGCAGGAGGAGGGGGAGGGGGAACAGCAGCAACCGGGGAAACGGCAGGAGGAGGGGGAACAGCAGCAACCGAAGCAACCGGAGCAACCGGAGCAACCGGAGCCGGAGCAACAGTCACGATCGCACGATCGGGCGCAGCAGATCCAAGAACAGCGATCGCTCGCAACCGGGCACGGTCTTCAGCATCCTCAACAGACTCAGCAGCCGACATAGCCGTAGCCAGAGTTTTGCCGTCAACCTGAACCAGACAGCGAACAACAAACTTACCGTGATGAACAGTCAGCAACTCACAAATTAACTGTCCAGCGGGATAAAGGGCGCGAAATTCAGCAAACATAGTTTTTTGACCCCGAAACCAGAAGGGGCTTATGACGTGAACAAACCTGACGGTCAACTGAGTACAGTTACACCGCAGGCTTCTTTTTCCTTTTTTTCAAAGGCTTTTTATAGTGAGGTAGTTCCACCCCCACTTGCTAATATAGTATCAGAGTATTTCCAGATCATCTTGGGCTATAAAAGAATAATTGTCGCTTTGGGTACCTACACCCGACGAGCCTTTCATCACGCGGGCGTAATTCCCAACGGGGTACGGGGCCCAGCGCTCTGATTAATCCCCTCTAAATATACGCCCGGGACTTCCCGGCTGGTAGTTAAGTTTAGTACACAACCACGCATTAGTTGCTTGATTCTTCAACATTTCTTGAAAACGTGAGGGCGATCGTGTAAGCCCAGGTGCTTCTCATTCTTACAGACAAGTTTGATGAAATTCTTGCGGGGAGTAGGGGTTGGGCGTCAATCGATTTTAGATTTTAGATTTTAGATTTTAGATTTAAGCATTGACCCCACGGATAAATTCGGGGGCTCCTTTATCGGATACAGGTTTTTTATTTCTGGACGGATCAATCCGGGGGCTTGTATCCTGGATGCTTTCGGTCACGCCCGCCCAAAAAGACAATTGAAATGCCCAACAGCTTAACAGAAAGCGACTCCGCAAGCTCGATCGTCCCAGAGATCGCGAAAATTTTAAAAATTACCCCAGGTCACGCTTGGCTCAACAACAGCTCAGAGAAAACAATTTTCTGAAAGCACCTATTCAACATACAATAAATTAAAGGTGAATCATCCGCGCAACCTTACACGCCACTAAACCCCATCCCACATCCGGCAGTTTAAGCTAACAAGCACCGGGCGTCATTTCTACCTATAGGAGATGACACAGCAACTAAGCAAAAGTAGTAAAAGTCTCCGGTTTTGTGTACCTGCACTTTCTACAGCACAGATTGCTCCCGACCCGCTCGTTGCACCTCCGTCCGCAAGGACTGATCGCGTGCAAAAAAACAGGGGCATCGCAGCAGCGAGCTACTAGCAATTTTGCCTTAAAGATCCGGTAAATTCTTTGCTAAAGCAAGAAGCAAGAGGCACTTCAAAAGGAAGAAGGAACAAGGCAGAAGGAACAAGGTAGAAGGAAGAAATGCAAATTTTATCCCTCTCCATGCCTCCATCGGCTCATCCTCGACTCAAGCCGTCGCTTTCAGTATCGAGCCATCTTTTAAGAACCGACAGGGGCTTTCTAATTTGCGAAGTGCTCGGCGCTGCTGACCTAAAAGCAAACAAACCAACGCTAAAAAATTGTATTGGGGAATAGCGTGCGGGACAGTTGTCTGCACCGTCAGCAGTCAGTTCAAGACAGACAGCAGACAATTCGCACGAAGCCGGTGTCGGGAGAGAATCTCAAAAAAACCTCGCGATCAAACAAGGTGGCTGTGCTCGCGTCTCCACCTATTAACCCGCGCATTTGTTGGGAAGCAGGCACTGCGAGGGCCCGAGGGGGTGCGGCTGATTCATTCTCTTGTAGGGGCAATCCCCCCGTGGTTGCCCCCATATCTGAAACCCCGACCCGCTCGTCTATGGGCTGGGCGGGCACGGGGAGTAGGGGTCGCACCGCCCCTACAAAACCCTGGTTTTTCTGAGAATGAAACAGCCCTGGGCCCGAGGGGGTGCGGCTGATTTCGCCAAAATTAGACTAATTGCTGGAAACAAGAGGATCGATCGCTACATGGAATTTTCTATCGCTGCACTGCTGGCAAATTTTACAGAAGACAAATTAGTGGCTCCTAAAGCATTGGAGAAAAAACTCGACTGCAACGACGCCACCAGTCAACTCAAACTTCAAATCGCATTAGAAGCTCTAGAGAAAATTGGCATATTAGTCAAAGACAAAGGCCGCTATCGCCGAGTAGCTGAAGACGACGTAGTAGAAGCAAAACTGCGCTGTTCGAGCAAAGGATTTTGCTTTGCAATTCAAGACGCCGAAGGCTCAGAAGACGTTTATGTGCGGGAAAGTCACCTCTCGACAGCTTGGAATGGCGATCGAGTCTTAGTCAAAATTATCAAAGAAGGTAGCCGCCGCCGATCGCCCGAAGGCGAAGTCATGCTCATCCTCGAACGCGCCAACCCCTCGGTACTCGCGCGAGTCAAGCAAACCGCCACCCCCACCGGCCGCGTCAGCTACAGAGCAATCCCCCTGGACGATCGCCTGTTGTTTGAACTAGACTTGCTCGCAAATGGCACAAATCTCCAAGAGGCGATCGACCACCTAGTACACGTCGAAGTCAAACGCTACCCCCTCGGCACCCATCGACCAGTCGGCAAAGTAGTACAGGTACTCGGTTCCGACGCCGAAGCCGCTGACGACCTCGACATCGTATGCTGCAAACACGACTTGCCGCGATCGTTCCCCGCCGCCGTCATCAAAGCAGCCGAAAATTTGCCCAGCAAAGTCAAAAAAACCGACATCAAAAAACGCCTTGATTTGCGTAACATTCTGACTGTTAGCTTCAGCAAAAACGAACCGGGAACAACCAACAGCGAAAACGATGCCCCTCAAGCGCCGGAGGAAAATCTGTCCGAAGGAGGAGGCGAAAACGAGTTTGACCCAACATCATTCCTCTCCGATCCGCCAGTAGAACGCGCTTTGTCGATCGAAACCCTGAAGCCCGGCCGCTGGCAAATAGGAATCCACATCAGCGATGCCGCCGAGTACGTGCAGCCAGAAACCCCGATCGACCGCGAAGCCCGCAAGCGAGGCACCGCCGCCCATCTGGGAGAAAAAATCATCGCCGTACTGCCAGAAACCCTCAACGAGCGCTGCTCCCTCCTGCCCGACAGCGAACGGCTGGCCTTCAGCATACTGCTCACCCTCGACCAATCAGGAGAACTCCTAGAATACGAGATTCAAACCAGCGTCATTCAAATTGACTACCACCTCACCTACGAGCAAGCTCAAGCAATTCTCGAACCAGGTGATGCCGAAGAGCACCCTTTATCCTCCGCCCTCCGTCCTTTCCTCGATCAACTCGGTGCCGCCTCACAGGCTGCCAGACAGACAAGGCTCAAGCGAGGAGCTTTTGAACTAAATTTGCCCGACGCTAACTCTCACTTCGACGACGAAGGCGAATTAGGAGCTTTTGCAACGGCTCCCCCCGCCCAGTCGGCTGTCTCCGAGTTGATGGTACTTGCCAACCAAGCCGTCGCCACTCACCTGCAAGCCTTGGGAGTCCCAGCAATTTACCGCGTCCAGCCGATGCCAGACCCGGCAGACATTCAAGAGTTCATCAAACTCTCCAACAACCTCGGAGGCGAACTGTATCTCGAAACCGAAGAAGAAGTTTTGCCCTTGGACTTTCAGCGATTTACCCAGCAGTTTGCCGGCCTGAAGTCCGAAAGAGTTCTCACCTACCTGCTAGAAGACACCATGAAGCCCGCTGTTTACAGCACAACTCCCAAGCCACACTTCGGTTTGGGGCTGTCAGAGGGTTACACGCGCTGCACTTCGCCGCTTTCCCGCTACGCCGATTTGCTGGTACTGCGGGTGTTGCAAGCGGTGTTCGAGCAAGGCCGCAGCAGCCGCACAACACGGGCTAAGGAAAAAGTTGACTTGCACCATTCCTCCTGTCACGGTCAAATTACTTGGAATGTTCTCCCGCCAGATTTGCACCACGAATTTGAGACAGAGTTTGCATCGGTAGTAGTACACCTAACCGAACGCGAAAGAGTGGCTGAGGATGCCGAAAGCGATTTGCAGGGATTGAAGAAAACTGGATTGATGAAAGAACGCACCGGCCAAACTTTCCAGGGTTTGATTACAGGCGTGCAGTCTTACGGTTTCTTTGTGGAAATTGAGGTGCGGCCGCCGGAGAGCGACATCTTGCGTGTTGAGGGATTGGTGCACGTTTCTTCGCTAAAGGATGACTGGTACGAGTATCGATCGCGCCAGCAAACTCTGGTGGGCCGCAAAAACCGCAATCAGTATCGTTTGGGCGATCGGGTAGAAGTTCAAGTCAAGAGTGTTGACTACTACCGCCAGCAAATTGATTTAGTTGCAGTTGGCGGCGGCAGTCAAGCTTTTGATGATGATGAGTAGTTAGTTGATAGTTGATAGTTGATATAGCAATCCTGAATCATTTGTAAAAATATGTAGGGGTAGTGCTACCCCTACTCCCCGTGCCTACCCCAGTCAAGGCGGGGCAACCGGGCGTGGGTTTTGCCCCTACAAGAATTACACGAATCATTTAGGATTGCTATAGTTGATAGCTAACAGTAAAGGTAGGGTGCGTCGCCAGTTTCCAACTCTCGCCTGTTTCTAACAAACGTCTGCTGTTCAGAAACCGGGTTTCATCAAGAAACCCGGTTTCTGAAGTCCGCTTCAAGAAAAATCAGGCTTTTTTGCAAATATTGCGGTGCTAAAATTCGATACTTTCCAAAAAAATCAGGTTTCTGGACTCGAGTCAGTGAAGGATCTAGAGCATCTGTGAGGAGGTGGGGTGGAAGGCTTTCCCGCACACCAAGGCGCATATTTCTAGTCTCTCCGAACAAGACCAGCTTTTGGCTAAGTCTTTTTGATACCAAACATTTTCTAGCACTTCTTTGATAGATTTGCTGCGGAGGTTGTTAAATCCTTGCCCATATTTTTCAAACAGAGCGATCGCCTGGGTCATATAAGTGTCGCTGTAATGAGCGTATTTGGTCTGAGCTGTATAGCAGCAGGGCCACAGTTCAGCGTCAAAACTAACGTAAATTTCAGCTTTCTTTTGCGACTGGCAGTTAATTTCAATGCCCTGAAAATAATTTTCTAATCCTCCATATTCTTGGACGGCTTTGCGAAAGTTGGGGATTTCTGGATTTTGATACTGGGGTAAGGAAGCCGGCTTGAGTTCTACGGAGCTTTCTTTGTTCGCTTTAGCAGCTTTAGCCGGAGCAATTTCTTGAGCGATTTGGAGTTTAACGGCTTGCTGAAAAGCTTCATTTGCTTCTTCTATTTTACCTAATTGTGTCCAAATTTTGGCTAAATTTCGATACACTCCTGAAAAATTTGGTCGAATTTCCAGCGCTTTTTGATAGTGATAAATTGCGGGTTCCCATTGTTTTTGAGAAGCATAAACGCTGCCCATATTTGCATAAACTTCGGCAAATTCTGGCTGAATTTCTAGGGCAGTTTTATAGGAGTTCATCGCTTCCTCCAGACAGTCTGTGAGCTGTAGCAGATTGCCTAATGTTTTGTGAGCGACGGCAAAGTTTGACTGAATCTCAAGTGCTTTTTGACAAGCTAAAAATGCTTGTTCTAAATTTTTTTCCGCTAAATAATCTTCAGCTTGTCGGTGAAAATTGAGAGCTGCTTTTTCTAGGGTGATGGGGGTAGAACGATCGCGCTTTTCCTGCGTCTGGGAGTCCACCTCTGCCATCGCCTCCTCCTTTTCTCCGACTTCATCAACCTCTGACAGCGCAAAGCGAGACGTTGCTTTAGCTTGAAATTTAATAAACCCCAGTCTACGGGCCAAAGCGCGAGCTTCTTCGACTTGGTGTTGATTGTGTTCAAAGACTAAATATTGCCACTCTGCTTGGCCACCGGCGCCAATAAAGGCCTCGACGGATTCCATAATCCGGTTCCAGTTTGTATTGCGACGGTAGAGGTGGTTGGTATCCGCTAATCCATCGATGGCAAAAATAACGCGATCGTCTGGTTGATTCAAAATTTTGGCCAGTTGTCGCCA
Organism: Microcoleus sp. B7-D4; assembly: GCF_036705125.1. Classification (NCBI taxonomy): domain Bacteria; kingdom Bacillati; phylum Cyanobacteriota; class Cyanophyceae; order Oscillatoriales; family Microcoleaceae; genus Microcoleus; species Microcoleus sp. B7-D4. Next base: position 24,666 of record NZ_JAUBTT010000046.1, on the reverse strand, counting down.
CCAATCAGGGCTGCGTCCGCTACCATTGGTGTACATCCAAAGGTAATTGACTCCCATTTTGTGAAAATACTTTAGCGCCGGGAGAGTGGTATTACTCACCATCGCATCCCCAAAGTTGCCGCACAGGTAAATCCAAGACAACTGAGAGCAGAATTCTTTAGGGAAGATTCTCTTAATATCTGCTATTGTCAATTCTGTCATTGGCAAAATAGGGTTCCCCGTGCGCGGACACTGAGGACAACCGGCATTACATCGGGAGGTAATGTCTAATTGCACTATTTCGATATCTTCGTATCTTAAGAACATTGTCTGCCTCCCCTGATGTTAATAAAGTAAAGTTAGTATAGCAATCCTAAATGATTCAGATAAATTTGTAGGGGTAGTGCTACCCCTACTCCCCGTGCCTACCCCCTATCTATCGGGCAACCACGGGGAGTAGGGGTCGGATTGCCCCTACAATAATTATGAGAATGATTTAGGATTGCTATAGTTCTATTGTGACACAGAGTTGGTCGTGGCTATCAGGATGTAAGATGGAGCTGGGATCTGGAACTCTGGCGATCGCAGTTAGCCTTTGTTTTTGTTAACGAAGAATAGGGTAATGATAATCCTGGCGATCACAGTCGCATACTTTCTTGTAGTATCCGGGGGTGTTGCAGGTGGCTATAGGTTTCGCCTTTTATTGTTATTAAGAGCGATCGCCACGCAATCATTGAATTGATTGATGAGTGTTGTGGCTGTTATTAGCACCTATCGCGCTATTATAATTAGTGAGCTTATTGCTGGATAATTGCCCATGACTAATTCTGTTTCAGTCCCCGCCCAACCTCTAATTGTAGGAGTTACCGGTGCATCGGGACTGATTTATGCGGTGCGAACATTGAAATATTTGTTGGAAGCCGATCGCGCGATCGAACTGGTAGCATCGAAATCTACTTACATGGTTTGGCAAAGCGAACAGAACACTCGAATGCCCGCAGAACCGACGCTACAAGAGGAATTCTGGCGGGAACAAGCAGGAGTCGCCACAATGGGTAAACTTCGGTGTCATCCCTGGCAAGATGTCGGTGCTAATATTGCTAGTGGCTCCTTTCGCACCCAAGGGATGATGATTATTCCCTGTAGCATGAGTACACTAGGCAAGTTGGCGGCTGGCTTGAGCTCGGATTTGCTCGAAAGAGCGGCCGACGTTCAGCTCAAGGAAGGGCGAAAATTGGTACTCGTGCCTCGCGAAACGCCTTTTAGCTTGATTCACCTGCGGAATTTGACTACCTTGGCGGAAGCTGGAGCTAGAATTGTACCAGCGATTCCTGCTTGGTATCACAATCCGCAAACTATTGAAGATTTGGTAGACTTTGTGGTGGCTCGCGCTTTAGACCAGTTGGGGATTGATTGCGTTCCTCTCAAACGCTGGAAGGAAGAAGAAGGGAGTTAGTTGACAGTTGACAGTTGACAGTTGACAGTTGACAGTTGACAGTTGGCAGTTGACAGTTGACAGTTGACAGTTTGTTATTTGTTATTGATGATTTGTTAGCTAAACAGACGGGAATCCCCACACTATACCGCTTCGGTTAGTGTGGGATGAAAGACGCGGTGAGGTGAGGATTCGACCCGCTAAGCAATCTCACAGGCGCAAGCATTGAGAAGTGAGCGGGTGGATGACGAGACAAACAAATTCTTCGACGTGTCAATACTTGGTGGTAAATACTAGCAATTAAGGCTAGAAACCTCTCTTATTTTATGGATAAAACATTCACTCATGCACTTGACATCAAGTAACGTATTCGGGTACATTAACACTAATTGATGCGTAGCGACTGCAATCAAACATTTACTACTCAATGAGAACTTCTTACCAGTATCGATTACGTCCAACAAAGTTGCAAGCCACTGAGATTGACAGATGGCTGTCTCTGCTGTGCGCTCAGTACAACTATTTGTTGGCAGATCGATTTAATTGGTACGAACAAAATCGTTCTCCCATCAATGCGTGTCCGCTAGTTTGCCACTTACCCGAACTGCGGGAAAATCCCGACTATTACAGCCAGAAAAAGACGTTACCTCAACTCAAGAAAACTCATCCTTGGTATGCCGGAGTTTACTCTCAAGTTCTTCAAGATGTAGTTAAGCGAGTTAAGGTAACTTTTGATCGTTTCCTGAAAGGTGATAGCAACGGGAAACGCAGCGGTAGACCTAGATTCAAGCCGCGTAGTCGTTACCGCACGTTCACTTACCCTCAAGTTAAAGACGGCTGCTTGCAAAATAACTTAATTAACTTGCCGATGTTCGGAAAAGTCAAAGTTATTTTGCACCGTTCAATACCTGATGGATTTAAAATCAAAACCGTCTCTGTCACCAAAAAAGCTGATGGTTACTATGCAACTCTCAGCTTGGAAGACTCGACAGTCCCGGAAATTAAACCAGATTTTAATCCTCAAAAAATTGCTGGCATTGATATGGGGTTGAAGGATTTTTTGACAACATCAGAAGGGGAGACGGTGGCGATTCCTCAGCATTACCGCAAAGCTCAAAAACGCCTGCGGACTATTCAGAAGCGAGTCTCGCGCCGTAAAAAAGGTAGCAGCCGGAGACACAAAGCAGTTAAGCAACTGGGGAAGTGTCACAAGAAAGTAGCCGACAAACGTAAAGACTTTCATTTCAAAACTGCTAACAATCTCTTGAAAAAATATGAGGTTGTTGCAGTTGAAGACTTGAATGTCAAGGGACTTGCTCGTACAAGATTGGCTAAATCTGTGTTGGATGCTGGGTGGTCAAGCTTTCTGTCGATTCTAATAAACAAAGCTGTAAATGCTGGTTTGTTGGTGATGACCGTATGTGCTTATAACTCTTCACAAGATTGCTCTAATTGCGGTGAAAAAGTACCTAAAAAGTTGCATGAAAGATGGCACGACTGCCCAAATTGTGGATGTAGTCTTGACCGCGATCACAATGCAGCTATCGTAATCAAAAATAGGGCGGTGGGTCATCCCGTCTTTAAAGCTCAGTTAATGTCCGAAGCAATAGCTGGAGTCGCTGAGAAGCCTACATTATAGCTGTACTCAGCTTAATGTAGGAGTATGTCACTTTTAATTAGCAATTAGCAATTACCTATTACCAATTACCAATATTTTTAATATGCGACCTGTATTTTTGCTAGTAATTGTGGTAGGGCTAACTATTTTTGCCCTGCAAAATGTGGAGCCGGCATTATCGCTGGTGTTTTTGGGAGTTCGATCGCCTGCTTTGCCTTTATCTATCTGGATTTTGCTGAGCATCGTGGTGGGAGCTATCACGTCTTTATTGATTTCTGGTTTGCTCGCTTTTTCAAATTACCTATCTCCAACGGGAGACCGCAGCGGCCGATCCAGTCGCAGCGGTCCCGATACTTTCCCAGAGGACAGGAGAACACCTTACACGCCACCTCCCCCTCCTAGAAAACAGGGAATTGACCCGGATCTGAATAGGGAAAATAGCCAAACTCAAGCTCCTGGTTCCTACCGAACTGAGTACGGCACATCGGCGGGTTACAGAGCCGGGACTTTCCTGCAAGAAACTCCGAACCCGGATGGGGCGAAGAATTACGCTCAACCGGGGACTTATGCAGCGGCAGACGATGAGGATGATTGGGTCTCAGATGGCTCAAAATCCGGCTCTCAAGGGGGTGATGACGATTGGGGGGACGATCGCGATTTTCCCGATCAACCGCAGGTAAATGATGTTCCAGCGGCAAATCCACGGGCTTACGAAGCTCAGCAGGAACCGAAAAGCAAGTCTTGGGCTGGCTCAGTATACTCTTACGGCTATCGAGATCCAAACCAGTCTGGGGTGGGACAAACAGAGTCTGTATACGATGCAGAGTATCGGGTGATCGTTCCCCCCCAAGAGGCGATACCTAAACCCGCTGATGAAACACCAATAAATCCTATGGCAGAAGCAGAGGATGATTGGGGATTGGATGAGGGTGATGAGTTTGATGACGATGATGGCCTCAGTGGCGGATCGATTAACCTGAAAAAATAGAAAAATATCGGAGGATTTGGCAGTGGATGGGTTGAGGGGAGTAAATATCTATCTTGTCGGGATGATGGGTGCGGGGAAAACAACGGTGGGGCGGATTTTGGCAAAAAAATTAAAATACCGTTTTTTTGATACTGATGAACTAATTGTTCGAGTTGCTAATCAGTCAATTGCTGAGATTTTTGAGCGAGAAGGGGAAGAGGCTTTTCGGGAACTAGAAACTAAAGTGCTCGGTGAGTTGTCTGCGTATCAAAATTCGGTCGTGGCTACGGGCGGCGGCATTGTGACGCGATCGATGAATTGGGGTTACTTGCACTACGGTGTAGTGGTTTGGTTGGATGTGCCTGTAGATCAATTGTACGATCGACTGCGTTCGGACACCGCTCGACCCCTACTGCAGGAGGGCGAGATCAAATCTAAGCTGCAAAGCCTTTTGAAAGAGCGAGAGCGTTTCTACACTCAAGCAGATGTCCGAGTCTATGCTGGTGTGGGCGAAAGGCCTGAAGCAGTGGCGACTAGGGCGATCGAGGAAATCCAAAAAGTTATCAAACCAGAAACCGGGCCTGAGCTCAATTGATACATTCAGAAAGCGATTTTCTAAGAAAATAACAGGTTTGTGGGGACTTTTGATACCAGTTCAAAAAAATAATGCAACTATACGCAAGCTCCAAACCACCACATTTATCAGTCATTCCCAAAATCTCAAATCTCAAATCTCAAATCTCAAATCGTAGGACTTCGGTGAAAATACTGGTTTTTGTCTGAGTGTCTCCGTTTAACCACCCAATATTTTGCAATCCACCGGGTTTGACTGGATGCGATGCGTAACTTTTATAAGTATGAGGATGTGGTGATGCGGAGATTTTATACAAGAACTAATGGCAGACTCATCTGATGCGTTAAAGCCGGCTATTGAGTTCTCCCTAAAAATAAAATGGCCCCACCGCTGAAGGGCTGTAGGGCGCAAGGACAGTTAAACGCTAACTTGATTGTCGGGAAATTTAGCATCAATGCTATCCTCCTATGTGACGATTTTACGATCGTCCATTCCCTCATCAACTCTCTCGTATCAAAAAATGTAACCCAGCACCGATCGAATTTAATCTGTCCTATTCTAAAAAAAATACCTCATGCATTCTGACTAGCAGCTCCCTAAAGCTGCTTTTTTATTGGGATGAGTTTTTGGCTGCGGGACTTGCGGGATTTGGGCAATAACATTTTGAGCAACAGTCGCTACAGTTCAATACTGCCCTAGGGGTTTTCAGTTCCACTCCCGGTGTGTCGGTAATTAGTAATTGGGAATTAGTAACGCGCAACGGGGAATCGGAAATTGAGAAGCTTTACCTCACGAGGCTTGAAAACTGCTATGATTACGGCGCGGAACGGGGAATTAATCCGGGGGTGGGGGATTGAAAAAAAATAAGCTGTATTTATTGATGGGCGAGCTGATAGTTTTGGGCTACATATCCGTTGCGAGTTATAGAATTTGGTTGGATGAATTTCCCGTTCCTCATTAAGAGAATACGAGCTTGCCTGTCCTTGACCAAAACTCGATCGCTCCGCCCAACCCCACACCTGTTAAAGAAATGGTAGCTAATACCGCAAAAGCCCGCCAATTCTTCCAACCAGACATTTGAATATCGAGTCTTGCCAAAGCTCCGGCTGAAATCAAGAGTAAACAAGTAGCAAAAAGGTGCAGCCAAGCAAAAACTACCACTGCCACAAAAGCTCCTACAATAATAGAAAGAAAAGCACCGATATCACTCGAAAACCACCGCAAAATTAAGGCTTTTATGTCTCTCAGTGGGAACGACAATGCGACCGCAAACACTAAAATTGAAGCTATGGCTAGAAACCAAGTCAGGTGCGGTGGAACATCAAACTCAGATAATTTCCAGCCAAAAGTGAAATAAGTAACAAAAAGTAGAGTTAGGGAAACCCAAGAGTTTTTTTTCATCCAATGGCACAATTAGGAGAACCAGGCAAAAAAAAGATGATGAGCCCCAGGAGTGTTTACAGGGCCTATAGGTTAGTAGAAATAGCTTGCACCGGACAGGTAGGGATGCACTGCTCGCAAACGATACACCGCGATCGAGCAAAACTAAGTTTAAAGCTTTCTGGGTCAAGGGTCAAGGCTTCTGTCGGACAAACCCCCGTACACAAACCGCAATCAACGCAGATATCTTCGTCTATGAGTATTTCCCGACTGGCTAGGGAAACGCCGATATTTTGCGATCGCATCCAGTCGATCGCCGCTTCTAGCTGGTCGATGTCCCCTGATAACTCTAGCACCAGTTTGCCCACTTGGTTCGGAGCCACCTGAGCGCGGATAATGTTGGCTGCAACATTAAAATCCTTTGCCAGTCGATAGGTGACAGGCATTTGGATCGATCGTTGGGGAAACGTCAGTGTTACCCGTTTTTTCACCCTGCAAGTCCTCGGTAATTTACAAACAATCTTTGTTATCTTCTGTTTTAGCGCACTTGGCCTAATTCTGGCCTCTTCAAAAATTTTTATGAGATTGGTCTGATTATCTCAAAATGTGCTATAATCTGAATCTATTATTTAAAATAAAAACATAGAAATCCAAGCGCAATTTATTTTATGACCCAGAATTCGCCCAACTCAACTGTCGCCCCCGCCGCCAAAAATCCCGAAACAAAAGTCGCCACGCGCCTCAGAAACTTATTGATCGTGTTAGCAGCGATCGTCCTTTCAATATCCATCTTCTTCGGGCTGCAAACCCAAACGCCGTCAAGCAGTCTCACCGACATGGCAAAAGCTTCAACGCCATTAGAAACAGCTTTGGTAAATGGCAAACCGACACTCATGGAATTTTATGCTAATTGGTGCGGTAGCTGTCAGGCAATGGCTAAAGATCTGAGCGAAATCAAACAGAAATACGCCGAACCGATGAATTTTGTGATGCTGAATGTAGACAATGACAAATGGCTGCCAGAAATCACAAAATATCGAGTAGATGGCATTCCGCACTTTGTCTATTTGAACGATAAAGGCAGCGCCGTTGCTGAAACAATGGGCGAAATGCCACGCACTATTATGGAAGCTAACTTAGATGCTTTAATTGCAGGAAAACCTCTGCCACACGTCCAAGCGGCAGGTCAAGTTTCTAATTTTACTCCACCCACAGGGCCTGTGAAAACAAGTAGCTCCGACCCCCGTGCCCACGGATCTCAAGTACAGTAAATGAAGGAAGTTCGGCAACGGATTCTGTAACGGATGTAACGGATGTCAGGAAGAGGGAAGAAGGAATAAAGAAGAGGGAAAAGGGAAGAAGACTTTAGGAACAGGCAAGATGCCTGTTCCACAAGAAAGTTTATTTGTTGTGGAACAGGCATCTTGCCTGTTCCTGATGGCGATAACTTAGAGAGATTCAAAAGCCCCTGGCAATTTCTGCCAATCTGCGTTTTGGGCGATCGACTACCTCTAAAGGAATATTCAAAAAAACATTTTTGACAATTTATTAAAATTTATTATACTACTTGTCAGGTGCGGAGCGTAAATATTCTCTCACTCCCGATACACAATAAAGCCTGACCGAAAACAATTTAGTCGCCAGCCCCGCGATTCATTCCTTTGCAGGCTGACTGACGGGGTAAACTTTTCAATTCTTTAATCTAAAATCTAAAATCTAAAATCGAATGACTCCCGACAAAACCGGATTCAGTATTAGCGCGACAGCCATTCGCCGCCACATCGGCACCCTCATGCTGACACTTGCCATTATAGTCGTGGGCATTTTCTACATAACCCAACTGCCCGTTGACTTGCTGCCCTCCATCACCTATCCCCGCATCAGCGTGCGCTTAGACGCCCCCGGAGTCTCCCCAGAAGTGGCAGTTGACGAAATTACCCGCCCCCTCGAACAAGGACTTTCAGCAACAGAAGGAGTCACGCAAGTTTTCTCCCGCACGCGGGAAGGACAAGTCAGCGTCGATTTATTCTTTAGACCCGGCGGCAATATCGACCAAGCCCTCAACGACGCTACAGCCTCCGTCAACCGCATTCGCAACCGACTTCCTGATACAGTTGAATCGCCAAATCTATTTAAATTTGACCCTTCTCAACAGCCGGTTTACGAATTTGCCCTGACTTCAGACTCACGCCAAGGGGTAGATTTGCGGGTATTTGCCGATGAAGAATTAGCCAGGGAAATAAACGTGATTCCCGGAGTCGCTTCCGTTGACATTTCCGGCGGCGTTCAAGAAGAAATTCAAGTTAATATTGACCTGAATCGGCTGCAAAGTTTAGGAGTTAATCTCAACGACGTTTTTAATGCTTTGCGTTCGCGCAATTTAGACACTTCCGGCGGCCGGCTGCGGCAAGAATCAAACGAACCGCTGACGCGCACAATTGGTCGCTTTAAAACAGCCTCGGAAATCGCCAATCTTTCCTTTCAAGTATCCGGTTCCAACCCGCCAAAACGAGTCTACCTGCGCGATTTTGCCCAAGTCAATGACGGTACAGAAGAACAGCGAGTCAAAGTTTTTCTCAATCAAAAACCAGCCGTTAAAATTAGCATCTTGAAACAGCCGGACGCCAACACGATTACTGTTGTAGACGGAGTGAAAAATCGCATCAAAGAAATGCAGGATTCCGGGTTAATTTCGGCGGACATGACCGTAGTTACTACCTTAGACGAATCCAGATTTATCCGCAATTCCTTAGCCGATGTGGCGAATGCGGGGGTTTCAGGGGCAGTGCTGGCTGCGATCGCAGTTTTGTTCTTTCTAGGTTCCCTGAGACAAACCCTGATTATCTCTCTGACTATTCCCCTGTGTACTCTAGCAGCCATTATTTTAATGCGGCTGTTCGGCTTGTCGCTGAACTTGTTTAGTTTAGGCGGTTTAGCGTTAGGAATTGGTCAGGCGATCGATACCAGCGTAGTTATTTTAGAAAATATTGTAGTCGGTCTAGACAGCAACCCTCATCTGAAAAAAGGCAGAATCAAAGATCGGAAAGAACGCACGATAGAAGAGTCTGTAGAGCGGAGTGAAGAAGTAGAATCAGCAATGATTGCCTCCACTGCCGCTAACTTAGTATCAGTGCTGCCATTCCTGCTGATCGGTGGCTTCTTTTCGCTGCTATTTAACGAATTGATTTTGACAATTAGCTTTGCAGTAGCAGCGTCTCTGCTAGTAGCTTTAACTGTAGTGCCGATGCTGACTTCTCGCTTGATGGGAATGTCTTATTCCAGCGGTATCAGTCAGTTCGGGCCGATAAAACATTTCAATCGCGGTTTTGAAAACGGCACGCGGGCCTACGGTTCAATGCTGTCAAAAGTGCTGGGTTTGCGGTTAATTATCATTGCCCTCGCTTTTGTGATTTTAGGCGGCGGCACTTGGGTGATGGCAGGTCAAATCCCCCAAGAAATTTTGCCGAGAGTTAATACAAGTCAAGCCCGATTATTTGCTTTGTTTCCTCCGGGTACTAACTTGGAAACAAATCAAAAAGTGGTTGCCGCCGCCGATAAACTTCTGCTCGCACAGCCAGAAACAGCGTACACTTTAACGACAGCGGGAGGGCTGCTTTTCGGCAACAATACAGTTGAAAATTTGCTCAGGGGAAGCAGCACAATCACGCTAAAACCAGGTACGAATACCATCGCTTTTACGGAAAGAATGACTGAGGAATTCAAGAAACTTGACGTTCCTAAAGGAACTCGTCTGCGGCTAGTTCCAGAATCGATTAGGGGTTTAGTTTTAACTAATTCCCCAGTGCGGGGCGGCGAAATTGATGTGGTGGTTCAGGGGCCAACTGAAGAAGTATTGCAGCAAGCAGGTCGTCAGATATTAAAAGAATTAGATGAGAAGGTAAAATTAGCCCGGTTTCGCCCGGACGGAGACGCGCCGCAGTCAGAAGTGCAAATTCGTCCAGACTGGGAAAAGGCCGCTGTGTACGGGCTGACGGCCCAAGACATTGGGGAGACCATTCAGACAGCAATTGAAGGTGCTGTTCCGACTCAATTGCAGCGGGGAAACCGCTTGGTAGATGTGCGGGTGCAGTTCGATCGCACTTCTGTAAAATCTATTGCTCAACTCGGACAAATTCCCTTATCTGGCGGCAATAATAGCATCGTCCGTTTAAGCGATGTGGCAAATATTACGATCGGCAAAGCACCAGGAGAAATTCAGCGTCTCAACCAGCGACAAGTTTTCTTAGTTGTAGGAAACTTGAATCGGGGCGCAAGTCTCGGCGATGCTGTCCAGCAAGTCGATGCAGTTTTATCAGAAATGAAGTTGCCGCGAGGAGTAAGCATTGTGCCGAGTTCTGCTGCTGAAACTAATCAGCAATTGCAAACTTCTCTAAAACTTTTGGGCGGATTGGCGACTTTTTTAGTGTTTGTAGCGATGGCGGTGCAGTACAATTCCCTGGTTGACCCGCTGGTGATTTTGCTGACAGTGCCACTGGCGTTGGCGGCGGGAGTATTCGGGCTTTATGTGACCAAAACTGCGATCGGTGCGACGGTGATGATCGGTGCAATTTTGCTAGTGGGAATTGTGGTGAATAACGGCATCATTATGATCGAGTTGGCGAACCAAATCCTGGAAGATGAAGGAGTCGATCGCACAACAGCAATTCTCAGGGCGGCACCTCAGCGCTTGCGGCCGATTTTGATGACAACTATTACTACAGTTTTGGGTTTGTTTCCCCTAGCTTTGGGAATTGGAGAAGGTTCGGAGTTTCTGCAACCTTTGGGTGTGGTGGTGTTTTCGGGTTTGTCGCTGGCGACGCTGCTGACGCTGTTTATTATTCCCTGTTTCTATATTTTGCTGCACGATTTCTTCGGGATGTTTGCAGGGAATAAGAAACCGCACGGGGTTGTTATTCCCCTGCAGAAGGCGGGGAGAAAGACTCCGAATTTGTAATAATTTAGTGCCAGCAAATACGCGCTTTTCCCGCAATCCGGCAGGGAATGAATTCCCTGCCTCATAGCGAAAGTCGGTTAAAACCGACTGTAGATTTTGAGGGAACATACGATCTATTTCAGTCCTCTTTTAGAGGACTTTTACTATGAGACAGGGAATTCATTCCCTGTCGGGCTGTCGGTTAAAACCGACTGTAGATTTTGAGGGAACATACGATCTATTTCAGTCCTCTTTCAGAGGACTTTCGCTATGAGACAGGGAATTCATTCCCTGTCGGACTGTCGGACTTACCAACAATACTGGTACGGCATTTGATGTTAAGTTGAGGCGCCGATAATTAGTCGGTAAGGTGCGTCAGTAAACAGTCTCTGACTCCCCAAAGAAATTCCCGACTGACGCACCCTACGATAAATGCTGCAAGATTTCAGTTAAAATAGAGCTTATTTACGCTGAAATATCTTTATGCTGATTTTACCAAAACATGAAAAACAAATTGACTGGGGTATCTTAGCCATAAATCAACGCACTGATTCCGATTGGACTATTGCGACAAGTTGCGATCGCAAAAAAGTCACTTTAGTCGATCGCAACTTGTCGCCAAAATACGAATACCAGCTTCCAGACGAAATTAGCTGTTTAGCCATTAGTCCCAAAGGCGATTTGCTGGCAGCAATTATGGCAAATGGCAATCATTTAGCAATTATGACAGCAGAAAACCAGCTAGTTTTTGAAGAACAGCTACCTAACCCTCCTGTTAAGTTTTCGTATAACAAAAATGGATTTCAGGACTGCTGGTTTGATGCAGACGGCGTGCGTTTTTGGTGCATGAAATTAATTGAAGGCGGGGAAGTCGAGATTCAAATTCGCGATACCAATTCGTGGCAAATTCAACGACAACTTTTGCTCGAAGACCCTTTTTGCTGGAGTTCCTTCTCGTTTCACCCGCACCCCGAAAATCAAATTTTAGCTCTTTGGGCTGCCGCAGGTCAGGACGGACAGCAAATCTACTGGCTTTATGACGATGGTACGGAAATTCACGCCGTGGAGGTTCCATGTCCCGATGACACAGGGCCTCCAGAATTTCATCCTGCTGGTGGCGAATTTGTGGTTGTACACGATTGCGATCGACAAATCAGCAGATTCAGTTTTCCTGAGTGCAATCTACTTGGAATATGCGAATGCCCTTGTCCTGATTCGGATGACAGGTTTAGCTACTCTACCTACCTATCAGACGATCGCCTTCTAATTAACACTGGTAATGGGAGAATGTATCTAATCGATATTGAAAAAATGGAAATGTTAGATGAACTGATTTTAAGCGGTCATGAACCGCGTCCTTCTCAAGAACTTTATCCTAATCTCAAGGATGTTGAAGAAGGACTTTGCAGCGACTTGGACCGCTTTTATCGATTTGATTCAGATAGTATTCTTTCCGTTCACTCACAACTGCCGAGTCAAGAAGCTGACTCTACACAGAAGACATTAGTTATCTTTGGGGGAAAAGAGCTGTTTGGTTCCTTGACGGAGGTACAACAATCCGCACCCTACAGTCAATTATTCATTCAATCTTTAGGCATTTCTTAAGGATTTTCAATACAAAACGCTTCTTGTGCCGTGTTAGCTTTTCACTCGCTTTCCCACAATCCGACAGGGGTTGAAACCCCTGCCTCATAGCGAAAGTCGGTTAAAACCGACTGTAGAGTTTGACGGGAAGTGCGAGGGATTTTAGTCCTCTTTGAGAGGACTTTAGCTATGAGACAGGGAATTCATTCCCTGTCGGACTGTCGGTTAAAACTGAGATATTGCACCATTCTCAATTAGACGTAGGGGCGGGTTCGCCAACAGCCTTAAAGCTTGCAAATAGGTTCTATAAACCCGCCCGACCCCACGAAAAATCCTCTTATTGATATTGCTGCAAGATGTCGGTTAAAACCGACTGTAGATTTTGACGGGAAGTGCGATCGATTTTAGTCCTCTTTGAGAGGACTTTTGCTATGAGACAGGGAATTCATTCCCTGTCGGAATGTCGGACTTACCAACAATACCGCTACTGCATCTGATGTGAAGTTGACGCGGCAATAATTAGTGGGTAAGGTGCGTCAGTAAAAATTCTATGACTCCCAAAAGAAATTCCCGACTGACGCACCCTACGAGAATTAGTGTGTTTGACATCCGAAAGTCTTTGTGGTACACTTGTACTACATAACAAACTTGCAAAACCAACTTAAACAAAAATGCCCTACGAAAAATTAGACATATCAGCCCCAAAACCAGTATTATCTTGGGCAAATCACGCCCTGGGCGAAAAAGAAACCAAGATGACCGCAAACGTAGCATCTTTGCCCTTTGTATTCAAACACGTCGCACTAATGCCCGACGTACATTTAGGAAAAGGTGCTTTAGTCGGTTCAGTAATTGCCACAAAAGAAGCGATTATTCCGGCGGCTGTGGGCGTCGATGTGGGTTGCGGTATGTCTGCGATAAAAATGCCATTCAAAGCTCACAAATTAGAAGGCAAACTCAAACAAATTCGCCTCGATATCGAAGCAGCAATTCCAGTCGGATTTTCGGAAAACAAAGAAGTAGAAACAACTGTCACCAACTGGCAAGGATGGGGCGAGTTTAAGGAACTTCATCAAGGTGTGCAGCACCAAAACAATAAAGCCTTAAAACAAATGGGTTCCCTCGGCGGCGGTAATCATTTTATTGAGGTTTGCGTTGATACTGAAAACTTTGTTTGGCTGATGCTGCATTCCGGTTCTCGCGGCATTGGAAATTTGCTCGCACAGCAGCATATAGAGACGGCTAAAGATTTAGCTAAACTGGCAGAAATTAATCTGGCTGACAAAGATTTAGCTTATTTTGTGGCGGGTACGCGGGAGTTTGCGGCTTACTGGCACGATTTGCAGTGGGCGCAAGATTATGCTCGTTTTAATCGCGATGTAATGATGAATCGGTTTAAGCGAATTGTGGAAAAGCACGTCGCGGGCGGCAAATCTGTTAAGCCGTTATTAGAGGTGAATTGCCACCACAATTACGCGGAAAAAGAGGTGCATTTTGGCGAAGATGTGTATGTTACTCGCAAGGGTGCCGTGCGCGCGGATGTTGAGGATTACGGGATTATTCCGGGTTCGATGGGGGCGAAGTCTTTCATTGTTAAAGGGAAGGGAAATGCTGAAAGTTACTGTAGTTGCAGTCACGGTGCGGGGCGCTTGATGTCTCGCACTCAAGCGAAGAATGTATTCACTCTCGATGATTTGGTGCGGCAGACTGAGGGGGTTGAGTGCCGGAAAGATGAGCAATTTTTAGATGAAATTCCGGGGGCTTATAAGCCGATTGATGAGGTGATGAGTCAGCAGTCGGATTTGGTGGAAGTTGTGGCGACTTTGAAGCAGGTGGTTTGTGTCAAGGGGTGACAGAAACTGGTTTATTCTTTTATATGTTGCACCATTCTCAATTAGCCTTTTATGAACAGGCAAGATGCCTGTTCCACAAAGAGTAGATTTTCTTGTGGGGAGTAGGGGTTGCGCTTCTAGCCCACCCAAAAAAGGATTATTGAGAATGGTGCAATATCTCAGTTTATTTGTACTTCACTTAGCTAAAAATTGCTGTATAGGAAGAAGGGGGAAATTGAGCTTAGGAATGAAAAATAAATAAATTGATGAATTATCGGTTATAATGAAAAAAGTGTGAGATTACAATTTTCACTCCTTAGTGAGCTCGACGCACAACGGGTTTTTCTACTCAACTACTCTAATTTACTTTTAAATCCATGTCTTATTCTAATTCAATTGAGTCAGAAATGAAAAAATTTTATAAATCCTTATCAGAAAAGGATAAAAGAAGGTATGCAGCTATCGAAGCTCAAAAATTAGGATGGGGTGGAATTAGCTATGTAATGCAACTTTTGGGATGCAGTCGAAACACCATCGTCAAGGGAATAGAAGATTTAGAAAAAATGGACTCAGAGACACTCAATAGTTCCAGGGTCAGAAAGAAAGGAGGGGGAAGAAAAAGTATTCTGTCTACTCAAATCGGTCTTGATGCAGCATTTTTAGAAGTTTTAAAAAATTACACAGCCGGAGACCCAATGAATGAGTTAATCAAATGGACTAATTTGACCCATAAAGAAATAGCTTCGGGACTACGAGCGGCAGGTTTTACCATTAGTCTCCCCTTAGTTGCCCAACTATTAAAAAAGCATGGATATGTGAAACGAAAAGCTCAAAAAAAACAAACAATAGGAATTAACAAAAATCGGGATGCTCAATTTCAAAACATTGCTAGACTTGATGCAGAGTATAGAGAAGCCAGCAATCCTATCATTAGTTTTGACACAAAAAAAAAAGAAGTTTTAGGAAATTTGTATCGTCCGGGAACTCTCTATACAAAGGAACCTGTCACTACTTTCGATCATGATTTTTGGAGTTTAGGTCACGGCAAAGTAATTCCCCATGGAATTTATGATTGTCAACAAAACCGAGGATATATAACATTAGGAAATAGTAAAGATACCAGTGAATTTGCCTGTGAGTCTTTGAAAAATTGGTGGAATAATTATGGTAAAGCTACCTACCCTAACGCTAATTCTATCTTGGCTAAATGTGATGGGGGAGGTAGTAATAATGCCAATCATTATATCTTTAAAGAAGATTTGCAGAAATTAGTTAATGAAATAGGAATTGAGATCAGAATTGCTCATTACCCTCCTTATACATCTAAATATAATCCGATAGAACATCGACTTTTTCCTCATATTACTAGGGCTTGTCAAGGAGTAATTTTTACAAGTTTAGAATTAGTCAAATCTCTCGTCGAAAAAACTCAAACTAAAACGGGACTATCTGTAGCTGTAAATATCCTTAATAAAGTTTATCAAACTGGTCGAAAGGTAGCTGATAACTTCAAAAATAATATGCAAATTGTTTTTGACGAATATTTGCCCAAATGGAATTATCGAGCCGTACCCCAACCTGAGTAATTCATTAAGTTATTTATTTTTCATTCCATAGGGGCAATCCCCCCGTGTATTGGTGTCAACTTAAGCTGAAAGCCCGCCTGGGGTTTTAACCCCTGGCTAATAGCTTAAGTCCTCTGAAGAGGACTAATAAATTTGAGAGTTTTCTTCAGTCCTCTTTAGATGACTTTAGCTATGAGACAGGGGTTTTTACCCCTGTCGGACTGCGGGTTTAACCTTAATGTTGACACCTATGGGGCAAGGGGCGTCGCCCCTACACTTTTACACAAATGATTTAAAATTGCATTAACCATAAGCCTAAACCTCTCAGAAAAAAGCTGGGAGGGGATTCAAATTTTCCTCAGTCAAAGCTTTAGCTAGCCAACCCATTTTAACGGGTACATCGTACAGCCGACCTGCACCCAATCTAGGCCAAAAATGCCGCAGTCCGGGTACAATTACTTTAACAACAGATAAGCCTAAATCAGGGCGGCTTTGGTCTAAAACAATTGTTTCTAATCCGTTCGCTCTGGCAATTTCTACGCAGTTCATTACGTCTGTATAAAGATCGTCGCTCCACTGTTTGAGATAGTCTGCGGGTGTTTTTGATGGGGCTGTTTTGTCTGGCAATAAATAGGGGTGTTGAGCGACTGTTGCACTCTTCCACCATTCGATCGCTTCTCGGTCGCGATCGCGATCGGCACTCTTTGGATCGAGTATACCAAAAAACGCAGCAGGCAGCGATTGATTCAGTTCGGTTAAGGCCCGTAGCAGGGCTATTTGCGGGTCAAAATGTGCCCCGAAACCCATAATAATATTCTCTTCTTCACGGTCATTGCGGCGCGAAATAGCGGCAAATACGGGAATGTTTAAATCGCTGGTAAGGTCGAGTACCCAGAGGTCGCGCTGAAGCGTTTTGTAATGCGCCTCTATTTGCTGAAAATACGGCTCGTCAAAGCTGGAAAGATCCGCTGCTGGTTTTTTCAATCGGTTATACCACCACAGGGCAATACTGTCTCGTTCTACTAATTCCATGAAGCCTTGCAGGATTGCTTCTTCTAAGTAGTTTCCGGCGGCGCATCCATTGGAGTTGGCAACCGCAAAGGGGGCATGATATTTTTGGGAATAACCGCTGTAACAGTAGGCAGTGGGGATGTATCGAGGCGCGTTGTGAGTTAACGACCAAGCTGGACTCCACTCGATTTCCACCTCTTCGTTGAATGGTTCTGGAATCCAGTTAAATCTGATGCGATCGCTATTCAATTGCTCGCGATTTGAAAACTGCTTTTCGCTAAAAAGCATACAAGTATTTGGGTGAATTGCGACACTCCCCAAGTCTTTTAACTTCCCTCTAATTCTGGCTTCATCTCCTTGAAATGCGATGGAGTAGCGCTCGATTGCTTCGCTCAAGGCGCTGACTTTTGCCTGAGTGTCGCTTTTTCCCTTACCGTAAGATTCGCTACGCAGGCTTTCTTGCAATTCATTTAAGTCTGCGATCGCGCCGACTAAACTGTAACCGGCACGGTAGGAAGTTGTCAGTCCGTTTTCTTCCTCCCAGGTAGAAATTCGCTGAAGAATGCTGATAATGCCAGTAATTGGGCTGACGTGATGCTCTAAGTTTTTCAAGGTTTGTTGTGGCGAGATGCAGCGGTGTCCGCCATCGCGAGTAAAAGATTTCTTACGACTAGAAAGAGCGATGGGTGCTGATTGTTTGGCTGCGAAATCTTGGGGGTTTCCGCAGCACGGACAATGGGGACGCTGCACGAGAAAGTGATGGCGTTTTTCTAGAGAAAGCGCGTTTAAGGTGATGATATTGCTTTCGAGAGATTCGCTGCGATCGCAGGCGCTCCATTTAGCAAGTTCGGTGGCGGCGATGCCGTAGGCTGTAGCTAGGGTTGATGGCAATGCAGATAAAGAAGTGGGGAAAGATAAGGTATTTTTTTGCTGTTGCAGGTAATTTTCTACTTTGCGGTGCGATCGCATTCGGTGCGCTAGGCATTCCCAGCAGCCAGTTTTGCCGGGGATAAAAATCGGGCCGATCCAAATTTCTGTTCCTAATGGTTTAACGAGCATCCAGGGGCGATCGTTCTGCAAGGCTTTTTGATTAATTTCTTCTAAATCTTCTTGCAGGTAATCGTCAGTTAGCACCACCGAGCGATCGCCATTTTCGCCGAGTTTAACTCCCACAGATGCGATCATTTCTTTGAAGGGTTCGGTGTCGATTTCACCCAAGGAAACTACAGAAACAATCGCTTCCTTGAGGCGTTTTTCAGCTATCTCTGGCTCTACCTTTAGCATTTCCCAAAAAGCGGCTTTTTCGGCGGACACGGAGGGAGCGGCATCTGTAATATAGCCTTGACTTTGCAGGCGATCGAGCAGATAGAATATTTCGACAAAAGAGAGTCTATCTTGCAGAGTCTCTATAATTTCTTCTAAGGTGTGTTTACCGTCTAGAAGCGGTGCAAGCTGAATGTAGGCATCTCCCCGTAACAAAAAATGGTCTTTTTCGGTAAGTAAAAATACGCCTTCAGAAGGGACTATTTCGCAGCGAAAACAGGGCTTAAACCTCGGCAGACGCATCATTGTTTAAATAACTATTGTTTAAATAACTCATGTCAGAGATTAGTGCAAATTTTTTATATTTTATTTCCGCCAAAAAACTATCTCTTCTTTCGTGCTTTAGGCTCTAGGGGCGCATAGCCATGCGCCCCTATGGAGAAGGCATATCTGGTAGGAGTAAGTCAGGGCTAATTTTACGCGCGATCGCTAATTCAAAAAATATGTCTTGAGAATTAGCGTTTTAAAACACCAGATTCGATCTTCAACATACTCTGAGAATTCCGTACAATCCGTCTTGCTTGGCATAGCCATAGAGCTGTTCCTCGCTTAAATCCCCCGTTGTTAAACTTTCTGGCAGGGGAGGAAGGGCTAAAAAACCCTCTTCCGAGTCAGGGGCATCTACATATTTGAGGATAGTCTGGCAAGCTTCTGCTAGCTTTTCAGGTGAGCGAGAGTTGGCGATTTCACTAATTGTTTGTCTCGGATCTTTGTTCAGTTTTCGCAGAAAGTCTTTATTGTCGTGTTTCCAAGCATGAGCAAAAACCCGTGCCCAGGCATCTCGCAACTCTGGCGGACAAGGAGTGTTTATCATTATTTTTCTCTTTTCATGCGTAGGTCGTGCAAAATTTTTAGGCCATTCAAGTATGTCTCATAATTCCGTACAACTCGCTTTGATTGGCATAAGCATAGAGTTGTTCTTCGCTCAATCCTTCTAATCCCTCTGGTAGAGTCGGCAGCGATATGAAACCATACTCGCAGTAGTCGTCATTTACATATTCGAGAATCGTCGCACATGACCCTAGTATACTTTCAGGTTTACCAGAGTTTACAACATCACCAATTGTTTGCCTTGGATCTTTCCTCAGTTGGTGCAGAAATTCCTTATTATCCTTATGCCAAGCATGACCAAAAAGACGGTTCCATGCTTCAGCTAAGTCTGGAGGATACAGGGGTTTGTCCATAATTTACCTCTCAGCTAATGGTCAAATAGAGCACTTGTCGATAAAACCTATCGGCTGATGACAGCCTAGTACGGAAATATCTTTAAGTCAAGATACAATTTACATAAATTTACGCCAACTGCACGTTATGAATCCGGAAATAAATTTCCGGGCTGGCTATAGAGCGGAGCGAGAATGCTACAAGATATCCGATTTAAGTGAATCTCATAAGCCCAAATAATCCACCTTGATTGGCATATCCATAGAGTTGGTCATCGCTTAAAGTATCTAGCTCCTCCGGTAGATTGGGAAGCGGGAGAAAACCCTCTTCTGAATCTGGCGAATTTATATGCTCGATGATAGTCGCACAAGCTCCGCTCAGTTTTTGAGGATTTCCAGAGTTTACTACATTATTGATTGTTTGTTTTGGATATTTTCTCAATTGCCGCAAAAACTCTCCATTTTTCCAAGCATAGGCTATGACCTTGACCCACGCAGCCTGTAGGTCTGACGGGTACAGACTCTTAGTCATAATTTACCTCTCTTTAGGTGTTGGTGTTGCGAAATAGTTAGACAGACTATTTTGCGCTAAAAGCTTGTCCTCCTAAATTTATTAAGGAAAAATATTTGTGTCAAGAGGTTTTATTAAAAGTTTATACAAGTATTTTTTCTTTACAAATATTTTCCATAGACCGCAACGCGGGCTTCAATTCATAGAATTGTAAATACAAATAAAAGGTTTTAAAGATAAACGGGAAAATTGTTGTATTTTTTACAAAAGTTTATAGCTTGACAGGACACTTACAACCTGGTAATTTTGATAAATCAAAGCCAAGCTCCGCTAAGCAACAAAGCTGTTAACTATCTTACAGTTTGCAAAACTGAGAAACGGCTAAAGCCAAAACCTCAAAAATAGAGTGCTGCAAAAAAGCTGTGACCATAGACTTAAACCAAACCCATATCGATCCTAACAATCCACAGTATCAAAATATGTTAGAGGATTTGCAGGGAAATATCCTCAAAAGTCACGAACGAGACTATTCAACCCATATTTTGATTAAATTCAAGTCAGACCCGGACGCAGTTAAAAAATGGATCGGCTACTTTACCGAAAAGTTTGTTATGTCCGCTAAGAAACAGTGGGACGATAATGCTAAGTTTAGAAGCAACTGTCAAGAAGTCGAAGGTTTGTTTGCCAACTTTTTTCTATCTTATAACGGTTATAAAGTGCTCGGCTTCGAGTTAGATGCCGGGGGAAGCGGCGAATTTCCCAGTCCGGCTTTTAAGGTGGGACTTCGGCAATTTAGGACAATTTTGTTCGACCCTCCAGTTGAAGAATGGGAAGAAGGTTTTCAAGATGAAATTCATGCTTTTATTCTCCTGGCTGATAACGATCGCGACAACCTGGAAAAACAGGCAAAACAAGTCATAGAAGAAGTTGGGCGCGTCGCAGAGATTGTTCATACAGAAGTAGGCATTGTCCTCAAAAATAAAAAAGGGCAGACTATTGAACATTTTGGGTTCAGAGATGGTGTCAGCCAGCCTCTATTTTTAAAAGAAGATATTGAGCTAGCCAAAGAACAAGGTACTGATTTGTGGGATGCTTCTGCACCTTTAGAATTAGTGCTTGTAAAAGATCCTTTCGGTGAGGGAGAGCATAGCTTTGGCAGCTATTGCGTCTACCGAAAGCTCGAACAAGATGTGCGAGGATTCAGAGAAGCAGAGAGAGAACTGGCTAAAAAGCTGCGATTGTCAGATCGAGATGTAGAAAGGGCCGGCGCTTTAGTTGTAGGGCGGTTCAGAGACGGAACCCCAGTGACGCTTTCTCCATCGGAACAAAATTCCGATACGGTTCCTAATAATTTCAATTATGATAGCGATCGCGACGGAATGAAATGTCCCTTTCACGCACACATCCGCAAAGCAAATCCGCGCGGCGACAAAAACGACAAATACCAAACCTTAGAAGAACACCGCCAGCGTCGAATTGTTCGTCGAGCAGTTAGCTATGGCGAGATGCCGAATGCACGGGATAACTCCCTGTCAAAACTCTCGCGATTTGAAAATCAACTGGAACATTTAAAAGAGTTGAAGGTTCAGCCAGCGTCAGGCGAAAAAGTAGGATTGCTGTTTCTATGTTTTCAGCGCGACATTTTCAACCAGTTTATGTTTATGCAAAAAAACTGGGCGAATAATCAGCATTTTGTCAACTATACAACAGGCTTGGACGGCATTGCAGGTCAAGGAAAAAAACAAATTGAAGGGCAAGCGTGGCCGAAAGAGTGGGGGAAGGACGAGAAAGTACCGTTCGATTTTTATAATTTTGTCACGATGAAAGGAGGCGAATTCTTTTTTGCTCCTAGCATTAGTTTTCTGAAAAATATTTCAGCGCTCGCCGTGAAATAAAACACGCGATTATATAGCCTTTCGAGCTCTCATATGAGGTACTCATGGGCATAGGGCATAGGCCTCCGTGGGCATAGGGCATACCTCACTTTTTTGAGAACCGCTATACCAAATCCGGCTTAAATATCCCCTTTAGGGGTAAAGCCGGGATACGGACAAAATAGGACAGGATGTAAAGAAATGTAATGAAGCCGCCACTCCCAGGCAGATTTATTGAAGCAAGCAGAACAAGTAAAAAGCTTGCATAACATACAATAGAAGGTAAGCTTGACACTCAAGCGGGCTAAAGCCACTGAGATTCTGCTGACAGAATAACTTTAGTTATTACTAAAGTTTAATTCTCGCTACGGTGGTCAAATACCGTCTACTTAGTCACCCAAATCAAGTTTAGGTTTCTAGCTACTTTTGTCGTTTTAACGTTTTCTGAACCATCACGCTTGCCAAAATGCGGTACGCTCAACAACCTGCTATTGCTTGCCCTTTACTGTCATACTGTCATCAAGCTTGCACTTGACCGTTGTTTCCAGGGGCGGGAATTTCTCGCCTTCTAGGATGTCTCAACACGTAGATGCTCGTTCTTACTCACTTCTCGAACATAATACAATATTTCAACCAAAATAGAAACAAAGAAAAACACGGGGACTGAAGTCCCCGCGTCGCTTACCTCTCAGGGCTGAAGCCGCTGAGTTTCCCGCATCCCGTATGAATTTTTATGAATACGAGCTGTCCCAAACCCAAATGTAAAGAGATGTAACAATCCCGTCATCCCCGAAATCACTCCGACTCCCACAGGACTTACGCAAGCACGCTATATGTCAATACGGTTCAGTTAACGCTGTCCGACGAATTTAACCTCACGATTTTATGGGAAATACAGGCATCTTTTAGAAGTCAGATTGCTCTTAACTGAACCGTATTGCGCTATATATAGCGTACTTGCGTAAGTTCTGACCAATCTACTTATTTAGGGTCTAAGTATAGATGACTCAAAGTATCTGTCACTTGTCAATGCAGCAATTCCTCTAATTTTTGCTGGTTCCACAAATACTGATAAAGCCCTGTTTGCCCTACCAATTCAAGGTGAGTGCCACTCTGAACTATTTCTCCTCTCTCCATCACAAAAATGCGATCGGCACTGGCCGCTGCTGACATTTGATGGGAGATAAAAATTACCGTTTTGCGATCGGTTCCCGTTGCCAAGTTTCGCAAAATGTCGGTAGCAGTTTGATTGTCAACGCTGGAAAGAGCATCATCCAAAATTAACACCGGGGCGTCAACTAACAAAGCGCGAGCAAGTGCTGTCCGCTGCCGCTGTCCGCCGGATAAAGTAATGCCGCGCTCGCCGACAACTGTTTTGTACTGTTGCGGGAAGTTGAGGATTTCGGCGTGAATTTGCGCTTGTTTTGCTGCGACTTCAATCTCCGGCTGTTCCGCTAAAGGGTTTCCGTAGCGGATGTTATTCTTGATGGTAGTGCCGAACAGAAAACTTTCTTGCGGAACGTAGGCGATCGCCCCGCGCAATTCGCTCAATTTTACCTCAGTAATATCCTGTCCGTCTAAAAATAACTCGCCCGGATCGATATCTAGCAAGCGTGGCAGTGCATTAGCTAAAGTTGATTTTCCCGATCCGATCGCCCCAACAATTGCGACAGTTTCGCCCGGTTTTATGGTAAAATCAACATTTTTAAGCGCGGGTGTCTTAGCACCCGGATAAGTATAATTTAGATGGCGAGCCACAATTTCTCCTTTGACTGGAGTTGCCAGTTCAACTGCATCGGCAGTATCCTTAATTTGCGGTTCCACAGTCAGAATTGATTCGATGCGATCGACACTCACTTCTCCCCGCTGGTAAGCCGTAATTGTGAAACCCAACAGCGCCGTCGGAAACACCAAGCGCTCGACATAAATCAGCAACGCCACAAAATCGCCAATGCTAATTTGACCATTAGCAATTGCCCCGCCACCAGCAGAAAGCAGCACCAACAAACTGATGCTTGCCAAACCGCCCAGCAGCGGAAAAATAAAGTTTCTAGTTTTTGCTAATTCCAAATTTGCTGATAGCAACTGCGCGTTGGAATTGCGAAAAGCTCGGCGTTCGTTTTCTTCTTGAGCGTAGATTTTTATTACGGACATCCCGCTCATATCTTCCTGAATTAAATCGCTCATCGCCGACAATTCCTCTTGCACGGCTAACTGTTGGATGCGAAGTTTGTCGCTAAATAACTGTACCAAAACCAGCATTAAAGGATAAACTGCGATCGCAAACAGCGTCAACCTTACATTAATCCCCAGCATCACCGGCAAAGTCAAAGCATAGGCAAATGCCGTATTCGCCAAACTGAGTACCGCAAACCCCACCAAGCGCCGAATATTGTCCAAATCGGAAGTAGCGCGGTTAATTAAATCCCCTACCGTATTGGCGGCAAAATAAGACGGTTCTAATGTTAATAAATGGTTAAATATTTGCTGTTTGAGGTCAAATTCGACTTGACGCCCGACGCCAAACAGCAAAATCCGCGACGCCATCCGAATCACCCACATAATTGAGGCGAGAATCAGAATTAGTGCCACGAAGTTGAAAACTTGGTCAAATTTAGTCGCATATTGGAGAGTGTCAACTGCATTCCGAATCAGCAGGGGAATGTAAACGCCCACAGCATTGACAACCAATAGCGAAAAAATGCCCCAGAATGTTGGTTTCCAGTGCGGGCGCATATAAGAGCCGAGTTTTTGCAGTCGAGAATAACGAGCCATAGGAAGAAGGAAGAAGGAAGAAGGTTCGGCAGCGGATTTTGTAACGGATGTAACGGATGGATGCTGAAGGAAGAAGGAAGAAGGAAGAAGGAAGAAGGAAGAAGGAAGAAGGAAGAAGGAAGAAGGAAGAAGGAAGAAGGAA
>NZ_JAUBTT010000202.1:0-5269 GCF_036705125.1 Microcoleus sp. B7-D4 | reverse complement strand
TCACGGCGCAAAAGTGAGACATACAACTCCATGCTAACTATTTTTCTCTATCCTTTACAAAATAGCACGACCCAATAGCTGCCACTCAATAAAATTAAGAGGGCTGCTAACCCATTCTTTATGAGCGAAACCGTCTACATCGAAACCAGTATCTTGGGCTACCTCACTGCCCGATCGACCAAGAATTTAATTTTAGCGGCAAATATAGAAATAACTAGAGATTGGTGGGAATTTCGTCGAAGCGCCTTCACCCTTTATACGTCGGAGGCAGTTCTAGATGAAGTGGTACAGGGAGATGCAGGAATCGCCGCTCAACGACTGGAGATTCTGCGTGATTTTCCCTTGTTGGCATTGAACCAAGACGTACAAGATTTAGCCGTACAACTCCTGGCCCAGAGCAATCTGCCTCCAAAAGCAAGGGTTGATGCAATTCACATTGCCGCCGCAACTGTTCATGGCATGGATTATCTGTTAACTTGGAATTGTAAACATATTGCGAATGCTCAAATCCAGGGGAAGTTGGCGGAGATTAGTCTCGATTTCGGCTATGTGCTGCCAGTTCTTTGCACACCCAACGAACTAATGGGAGATTAGGTCATGTGGACAGATGAGATTGTTGAAGAAATTCACCGCATTCGAGAAGAGTATGCCAAGTCCTTTAACTATGATTTGGACGCAATATTTGCAGACCTCCGCAAAAAGGAAGGAGCCAGCGGCAGAAAAGTCGTAACCTTATCGCGAAAGCCCGGTCTAACCACACGTTGGAGCGGACGGGCGAGAAATCTTGGTGGTGCTGCAAATGTTACTTGACGTGGCTCAACTGAGCCATTAGGTAGCTAATAAATACTCAATTAGCGATGTCATAAGTGTGAAGCGTCGTCTTTCAGTAGTAAGTTTGGTAATGATCGCTGAGGAGCAACGACCTCTCACCAAACAACAGGAGATGATACAGAAAGATACGATCGCACCTTATCTTTTTTCACCGACAGGATGATCGTTCTTTCCTTTATTTTAAGCCATAAAGTTGGCGATCGCACCTTTGTTTACCAAAAATCTAATTTTAAACAGAACCGCGATCGCCCTTCCTCCACCTCTTCAACAACTCCGGCGTCACCAAACCTTGCGGAAAAAATATCGTCCCCAAAACAATTAGCAACCCAAAAATAATTAACCGCCCATCCCGCAGAAATTGCGCCAACCAAATCGGCAATCCCTGAATAGTCGCCATCCCCCTCAAAACCTCCGGCAAAGCAGTAAACACCATCCCACCCAAAACTGCTCCCAGAAAAGTTCTGCTACCACCAATCAACACAGAAGTCAAGTAAATAATACTAGCATCAAAAGTCCCTTGACGGGCGTTCCAAGTATTCAAAAAATGAGCGCTAACTGCACCCACAACCCCAGCTAAAACAGCACCTAACGTGAAAGCCAAAACTTTATAAAAAGTTGGGTTAATGCCGATCGCATCAGCCGCCAACTCATCAGCCCGAATCGCCGCAAAAGCCCGCCCCACCCGAATCCGTTCCAGCCGATAGACAATCGCCATACTGACCAACAGTAAAGGTAGTACAATCCACAAATACTCGATCGGCGTGGCAAACGGTTGCGGAATCCCAAAAATGCCCACAGCCCCGCCAGTGATGTCCAGATTCAGCGATAAAACCCGCAAAATTTCCACAAAAGCAATAGTTGCGATCGCCAAATAAATCCCACTCAACCGCAGCGCCGGAATTCCCACCAAAATCCCCAGCAACCCCGAAACAACCCCTGCAATTATCATCTCCACCAACAGCAATGGTAGAGGAAACAAACCCCCTGTCGGCTTAAACACCGTCGTAGACAAAATCGCCGCAATATACCCACCCAACGCATAAAAACCAGGGCTAGCGAGAGACAACTGACCAGTCATTAGAGGCAAATATAGCGACATTCCCAACATTGCACCCAGCAACATCGAGACAATCAGAAACCCATAAGTAGTAAAAAATGTAGCCATTTGATTTTAGATTATAAATTCTTAGGGAAAATCCGGTTAACTTGGTTTCCAATTTAGATTGATTAAGCTCGTCTGAATATGGTCTTCCCACCGACCATTTATCAACAAATAGTCTCTAGAGTAACCTTCTACCACAAATCCCAATCTTTTAAGTAGATTACCGCTACGCTGATTGTGAGGCATATAATTTGCTATAATGCGATGTAAATTTAACTCTCCAAAAACATATTGAATTGCCACTCTCACAGCTTCCGTCATATAACCTTTACCTTGTTGCGCTTCTGCCAGATTATATCCCAAAAAGCCAAACTGACCGGCACCTCGTACAAAATTATCAAAATTAACGTTACCGACAATATACTCAGGATTAGCCTTCTCAAAAATCCACAGCTTTAAAGATTTGTCAAACTTAAAGCCTTGGAAATCTTTCTCTACTTGTTTTTCCCAATAACTTTCCGTTAAAAAATCCTCCCCCCAATGTCGATGCCAGGGAGTAAAAAACCTTTGATTATCTCTGTAAAATTTAATTATTTCGCAGATATCCTCTTGATTGGCTAATCGTAACAAAAGGCGATCGCTTACAAGTAATGGAACTTCCACTTTCATAAAACATCCCTTTATCTACTGATGCACTACAGTTCTTACAAATCATCCTACACTTTCTGAATCAAACGCCGTCCAAACAAACCCTGCGGTCTAACCAATAGCATAATAAACAATATGGCAAAAGCAACAGCATCCTTATAAGCCGAAAAATCTCCTGGCACAAAAGCCTCCACCAAACCAATGATAAACCCACCCAAAACTGCCCCAGGAATACTCCCCAATCCACCCAGCACAATCACCGCCAAACCCTTCAAACCAAAAGCAATACCAAAATACGGCCCAGCAATACTCACACTCGAACCCACCAAACTTCCCGCCAAACCAGCCAGAAAACTGCTCACAAAAAACGTCAAAACAATGTATCTATCAGTATCAATACCCAACAGACTAGAAGTAGTAGCATCTTCAGCCACAGCCTGCATTGCTTTGCCAAACTTAGTAAAATTTATTAAGTAAGTTAAGACAGCCACAATCGCAACTGATACCGCAAAAATTACTATTTGAACAGTCCGAATCGGAATAGGTTTATCTACTGTTCCGAAGTTAATTGCAGCCGGTAAATAGCCGTAAGTGTTAGCAGGAAAAGTGTAAATTTCCGCACCTACAAGATATTGGATAATATTGGCGATCGCAACTGCCACACCCAAACTAGAAACCACCGTCAGCAGAGGATCAGAGAGTCGGCGGCGCAAAGGCAAAAAAGCAATTCGTTCAACAATTACTCCTACCAAACCAGCCATGACACTTCCCAAAATTAACGCCACAGCAAAAGGCAACTGCAGGGGAATTCGAGCATTAGCCCACAACCCATTAAAACCGAAAGTACCTCCCATCAGCGCATAGGTGAAATAAGCACCCAAAGTAAATACTGCACCGTGAGCAAAATTAATAATTCCCAGAATAGAAAATACCAGCGTGTATCCCAGGGCAAAAATAGCATACAGGCTGCCGATCGACAAACCATTCAAAAATTGTTGCAAAAACAGAGTTAAGTCCATCACCAGTTAGAGATTCGGCATCAACATTAAATCATTCAAAAACAAACAGCATACAATTTTTACTCTGATTTCTGACTTCCCCCCAAAGGGGCAGCGGGGTTGACCTCAGACTCACACTCAATAACTCATCCGTGTATCCGTGTCAGAATCCGTGTCGTGCCTTCATTTCAAAAATTCAAACTTACCATTATTTCCATCAGCATCCATTTTTATCTGTGCCACATAAAAGTCTTTCTGATTAATCTCACCTTCAGGCGTAAAAGAAATTTGCCCCAAAGGCGTATCGTACTTGCCCACCAGCAACTGCTGATTCAAATTTGTACGCAACTCGGCCAATGGCTTTTCGCTAACCTTAGACTTAGCATTAATTGCCTTTAATGACTCCACAAAAACTTGTACGCCCGTAAAAGCCTGAGCGCTAAACTGAGGCGGTTCTTTCTTGAATTGAGCGCGATAAGCCTCGCGAAAAGCCTTATTAACTTCATTTTCGTATTCCGGGCTGTAGGCTTGGGCAATCAAAACCCCATCGCAAAGAGCCTTGCAAACAGGAAATACATTAGAAGTATTCAGACCGTTGCCCCCAATGATAACGCCTTTGTAACCCAACTCCCGCAATTGCTTAATTAAATTGCCTCCATCGGCGGCCAACCCAGAAATAATGATTAAATCCGGCTTGACATTTATCCCATTAGTGGCTTGAGATTGGAAATCTGTATCAGTAGTCAAGAATTTTTGGACTGTTGCCAATTCCAGTCCCATATCTTTAACCGTTGTCTGAAAAGTTTCAGTCTCAGATTTGCTAAAAGCATCATTCTGAGCAAAAAACACCGCTACTTTCTTAATATTGGGATTTTGCTTCAGTGCAGCTTTAACTGCATTAGGTGCTACCACGGCCACAGGCGCGGAGACTCGGGCCACATAATCGCCAATCTGGGGAATGCCTTTAGCGGTGTTGGAGGGGCCGAGTACGGGAACTTTTGCTCGATCGGCGATCGGATCGGCACTAAAAGCCTGCTGGGAGAGAGTTGGGCCCACAAGACCTACCACCTTATCCTGATTGATCAGAGTATTGAAGGCATTGATCGCCCCTTGTTCATCTCCACCCGTATCTTGGAACACCAGTTTAATCGGCGTCCCATCCACACCGCCCTTATCGTTGAAATACTTCTCAGCAATTTTCGCCCCAGCCACCTGTTCCTGACCCAGCAAAGCCACATTGCTAGTTTGCGCCACCCCAACCCCAACGGGAATAGCGGTAGAGTTCCCCGCAGCAGAACCCTGTGGCGAAGTTGCCGGAGATGGCGAAGTACCTGGAGATACTGTAGTCGATGTCTGGGGAGTGTTCGTCTGAGTGCAAGCGATCAGCAGTGAAGCGCAGGTAAGGAATAAGGCACTAGGGCGAGCGGCAGGTTTTTTCATAAGCGGGCGATCGAACAAATATATATAGACCATCTCTATATAGAACATCTATATGTGCAAATATTCTACCGATTCGCGGGAGAGACCCGGACCCAAAAACCTATTTCCGGGGCAAAAAGACCCCATAGCCATCAAGAGGAGTCAGCCAGCAGAGGTCGGAGAGCAACGTAAGAGCCGAAACCCTTGGTGTGTATAGGTTCAAAAAAAAGTCAAAAATATTTTCACAAAACGCTTGACAACTCTGGGGAGA
>NZ_JAUBTT010000045.1:34869-64677 GCF_036705125.1 Microcoleus sp. B7-D4 | reverse complement strand
AGTCAACAGTCAACAGTCAACAGTCAACAGTCAACAGTCAACAGTCAACAGTCAACAGTCAACAGTCAACAGTCAACCGTTAAACTAATTCAAAACTACCTTGCCATCTTCCTGAATTTGCAGCGATTTTGTATCAGCGTCCAACTCAGTTGTCGCCCCGAAACTGACTTGCAACATTCCCGGCGTCGCGGTTGCTTGGGGGCGAACCAGCAGCAATCCGCCGTCTGGGCGCTGGTAAGTGAGGGTGATTGGTACTTGGATGGTTTTCAGCAAAATTTCCGATTGTTCGCCCAGAGTGCGCGGCTGGGTCACGCCTACGATTTGATAATTGATGACAGCATTGGTGGTATTCACCAGTTTAATTACTATCATGCCTTCGGCAGGCGTAACTCGCGCACTGGGCATCGGGAAGCGGGCAGGCGCGTCTGTTGGTGTAGAGGGCATCCCGCTGAGGCCCGGACTCGCAGCCGGAGTTGGTTCGCTGACGGGTTCTTCAGTGGCTGCGGGAGTCTCTGCGGGTTGGGAAACGGGTTTTCCTTGTTGGGGCGGTGGGCCGCCGGCCTGGGAAAGTGTTGCGATACTAACGAGTAAACCTCCGCAGGTGGCTGCTAGCAAGCTGATTTTTTTAAACGGTAGATTGTGGCGAAACATAAATAACTCCTCACAAGTTCGATCGAGGTTGTCCAACACAGTTCATGTTAATCTATGCGGGAATTGAATTTTAATAGCTTGGTTTGGGCGCGAGGTAAGAAGAATCAGGCTTGAGGGGGAGATTTTTTTTAACCGCAGAGGGCGCAGAGGGCGCAGAGGAGGAGGGGAAGTTTTAGAGGTGGGATGCTTCTGATTTGTGGGCGGGGAGGGTGACGGTAACGGCGGTACCTCGATCGACTTGGCTGTCAATGCGGATTTGGCCGCGGTGATTTTCGACAATTGCTTTGGCGATTGCTAATCCTAAACCGGAACCTGCGGCGCTGCGGTGGGTTCGGGCGGGATCTACGCGGTAGAATCGATCGAACAAATGCGGCAGGGCTTCTGCGGAAATCCCGATGCCGGTGTCTGTTACTTTGATTTGCAGCGCTGGATTTAACATCGGCGAATTTCTTTTGTTTTTAGCTGCAAGTTGCAATTCTACTTCAATTTCGCCGGCAGAGGGCGTGTACTGCACGGCGTTGCTGACGATATTGGTAAACAGTCGGGCTAATTGATCCCAGTCGCCCAACAGTGTAAAGTTGTCCTCAGCGTTGGGCAGATCGACAATTTCCAAAGAAAGAGAGAGATTTTGGGTAGTGGCGATCGCCTGTTGTTCTTCAATTACCTCCATCAGCAAAGCATCGAGGGGAACCTCAATCCACTGCTGCTGAACGATACCGCTGTCTTGTCTGGCTAAAAACAGCAAATCATCAACCAAGCGCCCCAAACGCCGCGTTAGGCGTTCGATAACTTGTAGCTGTTGATGCTGCTGCGGTTCGATATCCGGTTCCGCCAAAGCTACTTGGACGTTAGTTTGAATAGTGGCGATCGGATTTCTGAGTTCGTGAGAAGCATCAGCGGTAAACTGTTTGAGACGCCCGTAAGACTCCCGAATCGGTGCCATCGCCAATCCCGACAGCAGCCAGCCAATAGCCGCCACGCAAATTAGAGTTAAACTCGCGCCCAAAATCAAATCGAGAATTAATTGGCGGATGGGTTTTGTCACTTCAAACCAAGGATGGCTGACTCGCAAATATCCCAGAACTTGGCGGCCGATTTGTACTCGCTGCGTTACTTGTCTGAGGGAATAGTTTTGAGTTGTCCGAATGCTAATTGGTTTAGTAGAAACGCGATTTGTATTTTGTGCAATAGACTTTTCACTACCTAAATTTAGATTTTCCTGCCAACCTGCATTCAAACCGCCATCAAAATCTCTTCTTTCTCCCCTCTGCGCCCTCTGCGCCTCTGCGGTTAAATCCCTCTTCTCTCTATCCATTAAATCCGTGACATCCCGTACATTGCCCGTTGCCCAACTTTCTTCGGCCTGATTTGTGCCCTCAAACTGCAACTTATTATTAATTATCCAAACTGTTTCGCCGGTGCGATTAGCGTGAATGGGAATATTCAGCGGTTCCGATAAAGTAGACCACAGCAATTCGCCCGTAGGACTGAACCATTCTAAATCAATATGGTCGTCTTCTACAGCATCGGTGCTATCTCGAAAACTGGCTTGAATATTAACTTGCAATTTATTTTTATCTGTGGTGCTAGGGAAAGTTAGCGGCTCGATAACGAGAGTTCGCTCTATTACTTCGACAACGTGATGGAGGGTGTCGTCAATGCGATCGATCAAAGTAGTGCGGACGTAGAAATAGAAACCAGTGGCGAATACAAGTAACAATACAGCAGTAACGGCAGTGTACCAAATAGCGAGGCGGCGGCGGGTAGCTTGAAACATATTGCGAAGGAAGTTCGGCAACGGATTGTGTAATTGATTCAACAGATTTAACTCATATGTTGCACCATTCTAAATTAGCCTTTTCTGAACAGGCTTTCCGGCCTGTTCCACAAGAAAATCTATTCTTTGTGGAACAGGCCGGAAAGCCTGTTGCTGACGCAAGATGCCTGTTCCACAAGAAAATCTATTCTTTGTGGAACAGGCCGGAAAGCCTGTTGCTGACAATGGTGCAACATCTCAGTTTAACCAATTTAATAACTATAACCTTCTTATCTTCTCTTCTTCTCTTCCTCCGTGTCCTTCGCGCCTGCGCGGTTCGTTAAAAAAAGCCTTGTTCGCCAATTATATCAAAAAACTCTAACAACTTTCCCTTCTTGATACTTCAGACAGATGTCGAGAGAGTAGTCACCCTAGTATTATAATCGCTAAACTTTTTAGGTAAAAGCCTGTGAATAAATTTTTATTTCGAGCCGCGATCGGGCTATTAATGGCATTTTTTGGGGCAATCACCTATTTTACAAACGACGTACAAAATCCGGTAACTGGAGAAAGACAGCGAGTGCAGCTTTCTCCCCGCCAAGAGATAGTTTTGGGATTGCAGGCGCGAGATAAAATGGCCGCGCAGCACGGGGGGCTTTATCCCAGCCAGAGTCTTCAGCAGTATCTCGATCGAGTAGGAGCACGAGTTGTCAACGGTTCGGCCGCGAAACAAGCGGGTTATCCGTTTGAATTCCACCTGCTGCGAGATGCCCAAACTGTCAATGCTTTTGCTCTACCTGGCGGACAAGTTTTCATTACCGCCGGACTCCTGGGGCGGCTAAATTCCGAGGCTCAGTTGGCCGCTATACTGGGGCACGAAAGCGGTCACGTTGTGGCGCGTCACGGTGCGGAACACTTGGCAAAACAGCAGTTGGGCAGGTCTTTGGTAACGGCGGTTGGAGTGGCTACTAGCGACGATCGCGGGGGCGGGCAGCAGGCAGCATTAATTGCTCAAGCTGTCAATCAAGTTGTCGGTTTGCGGTACGGTAGATCCGATGAACTTGAGAGCGATCGGCTCGGTTTTCGGTTTATGACCGAAGCTGGTTACGATCCTAGAGGTATTGTTGAGGTGATGCAAATCCTCGGTGCCGCTAGGAAGGGCGAAGCGCCGCCGGAGTTTTTGAGTTCTCACCCAAACCCGGAAAACCGAGTTCAAAAGTTGCAAGCTTTAATCGCGCAAAATTTCCCTAACGGGGTTCCAGCTAATTTGGTGTCTGGACGCGAAGAGTTTGCTAAAAATGTGTCGGGCGGTTAGCAATAATTGCATCGGGCTTTACAAAAGTTATTACTATAGGCGGATCTAAGTTCGGCTTTGATTTGACACGATCGACTTAATGAGCGATCGAGCAATTGGAAAGTTGAAAATCATGATTGAATCTTGGATGATTATCGGCGGTGTGACTTTCTCAGTCGCCTTCGGTACTCTGTTTTTTAAACTGCGCGATATTAACTGGGCCGTCAAACTTCAAAGACCGGATTGGATGTTTTTTGAGCCTGCTATTCCGTTAATTTGGACGGTGATTTTTGCTTGCGGGGCCGGCAGCGCTACTTTCGTGTGGGAACAGGAACCCAGTAGTCTCAAAACATGGCTGTTGATGGCTTTGTACTTGCTTTTAGAAATTGTCACAGTTGCTTATATTCCTGCTACTCTCAGAGCCAAAAGTCTCAAAGTAGGGACGATTTTGGGAGGGGCTGGCGAGATTTTGGGAGTTGTGTTGACGTTGGCTGTTTTGCCGATTTCTCAAACCGCCGCTTTGTTACTTTTGCCTTACGCGATTTGGGGTGCGATCGGCACTTATACCACTTGGGAAATGATTCAGTTAAACCCGGAAGCTGCATAAATATTCGGTGCGAAATGCTCACCAGAGATAGAGGCAAGGTGCACCGAATATCACCATCCGATTATTGTTAGTTTTGAATTTGCTCAAAGCAACAGTGGCTGGTTAACCCACCCATCAAGTGAGGAAATCCGCTTAACAGTGTGTGGGTATTTGGTGAGAAAATAAATGAATAAAACTGGTTTAAATTAAAGGATGACGGTTATCAATGGCAATTAAAGACCAGCCCCAACCACCTCGTTTTCGGCAAATTAGCAATATTTTGTTATTGCTCTCAAGTCTGTTTCTGCTGGCCAATATCTTTTTGCCGAATTTGTTCGGCCCGCAAATTCCGCAAGTGCCTTACAGCTTGTTCGTCCATCAAGTACAAGAACAAGATGTAGTGCGAGCTTCGGTAGGTCAAAATGAAATTCGCTACCAACTCAAAGGCGAAGGCGATAAACCCGGTCAAGTGCTCTCCACTACGCCGATTTTTGACCTGGAACTTCCTAAACTTTTGCAAGAAAAAGGCGTTGAATTTGCGGCAACTCCCCCGGCTAAAAATGGCTGGATCGGCAGTGTTTTAAGCTGGGTAGTGCCGCCGCTGATTTTTGTGGCGATTTTTCAATTTTTCATGAACAGGCAGGGCGGCGGGCCACAGGGCGCGCTCTCGCTGGGCAAAAGCAAAGCTAAGGTCTATGTAGAAGGCGAATCGGCGAAAATTACTTTTGCTGATGTGGCTGGAGTAGAAGAGGCTAAAACTGAATTAGTCGAAGTTGTTGAATTCCTGAAAACTCCCGATCGCTTTACGGCAATTGGCGCGAGAATTCCGAAAGGCGTGCTGTTAGTCGGGCCTCCGGGAACGGGCAAAACGCTGTTAGCAAAAGCAGTAGCTGGTGAAGCTGGCGTGCCGTTTTTTAGCATCTCCGGTTCGGAGTTTGTGGAACTGTTTGTAGGTGTTGGTTCTGCAAGAGTTAGAGATTTATTCGAGCAGGCTAAGAAACAGGCTCCTTGTATTATTTTCATTGATGAATTGGACGCGATAGGCAAATCTCGTAGCAGTAACGCTAGCTTCGGTGGGAATGATGAGCGCGAACAAACTCTCAATCAATTATTAACTGAAATGGACGGTTTTGCGGCGGGCAATACTACGGTAATTGTGCTGGCTGCAACTAACCGCCCGGAAAGTTTGGATGCTGCTTTGTTGCGCCCTGGCCGTTTCGATCGCCAAGTTTTAGTCGATCGCCCGGATTTATCTGGCCGCGAAGAAATTTTGAACATTCACGCTCAAAAAGTCAAGCTGGGCCCGGATATTAATTTGAAGGCGATCGCCACTCGCACGCCTGGTTTTTCCGGCGCAGATTTGGCAAATTTGGTGAATGAAGCTGCTTTGTTGGCGGCGCGCAACAAACGCCTAACTGTAGCACAGGAAGACTTTGCAGAGGCGATCGAACGCATCGTGGCTGGCTTGGAGAAGAAAAGCCGCGTGCTCAACGAAAAAGAGAAAACCATTGTTGCTTATCACGAAGTCGGCCACGCAATGGTGGGTGCTTTGATGACTGGTAATGGCGAAGTTGCCAAAATCTCGATCGTCCCTCGCGGTATGGCTGCTTTGGGCTATACTTTGCAGTTACCGACTGAAGACCGTTTCTTGTTAGATGAGTCGGAATTGCGGGGTCAAATTGCGACTTTGTTGGGCGGGCGATCGGCTGAGGAAGTCGTGTTTGGTAGCATTACTACTGGTGCTTCCAACGACTTGCAAAGGGCGACTGATTTAGCTGAACGGATGGTGACGACTTACGGGATGAGTAAGGTTTTGGGGCCTCTAGCTTACGATCGAGGTCAACAATCAATGTTCCTCAATGACGGTATGGGAAATGCCCGCCGTGCGGTAAGTGCTCAGACTGCTGAGGCGATCGACCAAGAAGTGAAGGAAATTGTCGAAACTGCACACCAGCAAGCTTTGGATATTCTGAAAGCAAATCGGGAATTGTTGGAAACAATTACGCAGAAACTGTTGGAAACTGAGGTAGTGGAAGGTGATGCACTTCGCGAATTCCTCGGTCAAGTGCGGCCTTTAGATAAGGTTGCGGCTTCAGTTTAATAGGGTTGAATAGGACTTACCCATGAGAGTCCAGAAACCGGGTTTTTACGAGAAGACGCGCTGTAGGCGCAGATTCGGTAAAAAACCCGGTTTCTTTATTGGGAGTAGAGGCCCAGAAACCGGGTTTTTACGAGAAGACGCGCTGTAGGCGCAGATTCGGTAAAAAACCCGGTTTCTTGATTCGGAGTTCGTAAATCCTGTTTAATTAAACCGTTGTAGAGTTAATTTAGTTTCAAATTTGCTCAGGATTTATCCCCATTTCTCGTAGTTTTTCAGATAGGCGATCGGCTTTTTGCTGTGCTTGTTCCATCTGTCTTGACAACTCCACATAAGACAAAAATTTCAGTCCGTCGGGACGATAAATTTCCAAGTCTCCCGATGCAGTTTCAAAACGTATCTCCAAACGCGGACTTACCCAACCTTCTATTGATTCAATATAGTTGAGTTCTCCGTCACTTCGCACCCAACCCATTAACTCATTATCCTCTGGAGCATAGATATAATATTCTTCGACTCCATAATTCTCGTAGAACTTAAACAGCTTAAACATTTCTCCCAGTCGGTTGCCGGGGGAGATGATTTCAAAGACAACTTGCGGCGCAATATTATCTTCAAGCCACTGTTGGTAGGAACCTCTGTCGCCTTTTGGTCTGCCAAAAGCTACCATAATATCAGGTGCTTGGCGTGTTTTGTTATCTCCTTCGACGGGATACCACAGCAAGTCACCTGCTACAAAGACATTTTCGTTGTCTTTGAATAAAGCATCTATTCCGCCTTGAATTTTGACGATTAATTGGAACTGTTTGGTGTTGTCAGACATTGGTTTTCCGTCGCTGTCTGGGTAGATGATTTCTGGCAAGGTTTGAGTAGGAATTGT
The DNA here is from genome assembly GCF_036705125.1 of Microcoleus sp. B7-D4. Lineage (NCBI taxonomy): Bacteria > Bacillati > Cyanobacteriota > Cyanophyceae > Oscillatoriales > Microcoleaceae > Microcoleus > Microcoleus sp. B7-D4. The sequence continues at coordinate 57,412 of NZ_JAUBTT010000045.1, read as the reverse complement.
TGCGGTCATGGGATGACTCCATTGCTAGCAGCATCAATTTATATTTTATATCTATTTTATACGACTTACGCATTGAGCATAGAAACCGGGTTTTTATTGATATTGGTGCAACATCTCAGTTACAACCCTTTGATATACTGCCTGAATACAGGTGAAAGAGTGTAAAGACTTCCTTCTTTTTCTATCAAGCAGCGTCGCGATAAAGATTGCAGCGCGTTGAGTAAATCCGATGATGATAGTTGTCCTTTTTCTAGTAATTTTGCTATGTTGACTGGCTGGTTTTCCCTAGCCAACAAAGACATAACTTGTTTTTCTAGTTCGGAAGTGCGATCGAACTGCTTCTGTAAAACATCTTTCAAATCTTCCGGGAACAATATGGTATCATCTAGTAATAATTCTATCGCCCTGATTCCCAACTCTTCAATCAGATTCCCCACAGTTTTTTTTTACCATAACGGGTTGCCTTGGGAGAGGTGAATGAGTGCTTATTAGTTGTCGATTTATTCTAAGCCTTTATGTCTAATGTATATGAAATTTAGCCGATGGGGGACAAAGTTGAACATTTTTTGACTAGACAAACTTTTGATTTATAAGTATCATAATAATAATTCTGCAAATTAAGCGAGTTAGTGGGGGAGAGTTTTGGACATGCATTCTTGGTCACGTATTAAAAAGTTGGGCTAGTTAAGAGGTAGGTGGATGAATACTCTATTTTTAGATATGGAGTTTGGACCCATTTATGGTTCTAGTAGAGCAGACTTCTTTCCAACAGAAATTGGTGCGGTGATATATGATTTAAAGCGCAAGGAGCTTTTATTGGAAAGCAAAAAGTTTTCCTATGATGTAGACATAGTTGTCAGAAAAAATATTATCAATGACATTGGTAAAACTGTTGGATTCTCGGAAAGAGTTGCCAACATTGAAAGAGGAGAGTATCAGAAAATATTCGATCCTAGCTACCGCTTAGAAAACTCTGATAAAGTTCTCGCCAGAGAGCTACGGTCTAAATGCCTAAAGGAATTACGCGAATACATTCACAACCTGTTTAATAGGAATAAAGTTGACCAGATTGTATTGTTTGGTGGGAGGGAGGATCTCAGGCTTTTGAAAAGGGCAAAAGTCAATAAGTCGAATATTCAAGTCATTGACATACAACTTATTATTGAAAAAGAGATAGGCTATCTCTTTTCTCTCGATAAAATATCGTTGATTATCGGATTTTATGCTAAAAATAAATCCTTTGGCTCAAATAATTTTCAGTATAAATTTCCCTCAAAGTATAAATATCAGATCAAACCTCATCGAGCACTTGGAGATGCTTGCAGAATTTTCATGGTGTGCAACGAGTTTTTTGCTATTAAATCAGAGTTGGTGCAGCAATGTAATATGTACTGCGAAATTAATAAAATTCCTAAAGCAAACGTCAATAAGGTTGCTGAGTGACTACCCTCGCCGCATAAAAACCCCGTGGCAGTGGACGGTTGAAAGATATTGGTGTATTGCAGCAAATACCAAACAGCGCGATGATTCTACGAGTTGCGCGATCGCCCTTCACGCACAAAAGGGGAGCGCATGAAACCAATGCAGCAATTACATTATGATTGGTTGGGTGATCGAGTTGGGCTGATAAAAGGCTAATGGCAAGACTCTATTATCGAGGCATGGCAGAAGAAAACGGTAAACCCAAAATGGGACGCAACGCGAGGCTACTGGGAGTCAGACCCAGTATTGACATTGATGTTGAGCAAGTGCCCAAAGAGTGGTTGGATGAACAAGGTTATTTACTACCAGAAACAGAACGCAAGTCTTCAGAGGAGTCTGTCACTGTAGCCATTAGAAACACAAAAGGAATGTCTGTATCCCTCTCTATCGAAGGCTTACCACCATTCCGCAAACCCCCAAAATTTGGCGGAACAGGAAAAGATCCTCTTTGGCAGATTGACGACAGCAAGATCCTCGGAGATATTGAAGCTGTGCAAGATAGTCCAACTCATGTGAGTATTTTGCCAAGCGCTACAATGCTTTTAGAGAAATATGAAGCAGCCCTCGCCCAGACACAGAGCGAATGGGAAAAAGTTTGATAGTTTAATTTACTCAACGGGAGAACAGAAATGGCATGGGTGTTTAGCTTATCGGCTGAATGTGGCACAAAGCAATCGGAAGCACAGCAATTTGCTCAATATTTCAATGAAATTTCCTGGGTGATCTCAAACGGTAGACATTCCCAATGTCGGGCAGAAATTTTTCAGGACATAGAAGAAAATTGGTGGTGTCGAGTTTGTCCAAGTGGCATCAGTGAGATTGGCATTGACACTCCAGAAAGTGCTTATTTAATGACGGAAATAGGTATATTTCTGTATCAGAGTTTGCGGTTTGCTCCACCGTTTCGGTATGCTTTAGTTGGTATGGAAGTAGATGAGTTTAGAACCTACAGCGAATTGATTGAAGAGCCTGCCTTGGTTTTTCCTGGATTGGTTTTAGCTGAAGCTGTTTGGCAAGCAACGGGAGCATCTTCGGTTTTTCGATCGTTCAGTCTTGGATATGTTTGGAAGCCCTATGAAGGTGAAGTTTATAGACCACTACTAGCATCACCGGACTTAAAGAACAAGCTGGATGAATTGCTGAGCGTGGGGTAAATCCTTTTAGTGGAGACCTCGCCCCCCGCCTATCTAATTTACACCCAACAAACCCAATCAACTCAGTAGTCTTCGCGATCGCACCCTCAAATCTTTAGGCGGTTTTACTTGCCTTCTTCTTTTTTCGATAGCGCGATTCTGCTATTGTTTGTTTGGTAAACTCTATTTCCTCAAAATCGACCTGCATCACAGCCGTCTTAAACTCCAGCCCCAAAACACAGCTAATTTCAAGGAGTTCCATATAACTAGCACCTTGATAATCTTTCTTCTCGTGTTCCTTAAGGCGTTCAGGGTCCATATCCAACCTTTCTGCTAGTTCTTCCACGCTGATTTTTGCTGCCATTCGAGCTTTAATTAAAGCATCTGATAGTTTATTGAAATTCTCAACTACAAGTTCGATCGGCTTACTCTTGTCCCACGCCATCAATCGTTCATATTCTGCTATTTCTTCGTGCAACTGATCCAAATGGCGCTGAATCGAACCTCTACCAGCATCCCATTTGAGGAAGTCCTTTCTTTTTGCTTCTTCATCCCGCTCCATTGCTGCTAGAGTTTTGTTGAATTTTTGCACCCAATCTTTGCTGACTCCGTACTCAAATTCATTTTTAATCACGGTTCCCACCTCATTAAATCGAGCGCTATAATTCCTTTCTTGTTTTGCCCTCTGTCGCTTTGAAAAAATTCAAAGGAATTTTCTCCGTAATTGCCTACAGGTTCGTCTGAGGGAAAAATCTCCCCTCGATACTTAGCTTTTTGGGCATTTCGATCCTGATGATTGAACAATCTAGGAGCATTGATTCTCAGATACTCCCTGTCTACAGTTTCTCTATCGTAACAAGCATCAAAATCATTAGGTTTGTCTTTGCTGGTAACAAAACTACCATCAATATAGATAGTTCTAGCACCTGCCGCTTTTAACTGAGTCATTGCCAGTTTCAACCCCTTTATCATGTTCTTTCTGGGAACAGTCGTACCAAATCTTTCCTCAAACTCCTCCCATTCGCACCAATGAACTCCCCGTGGTAGATTGCCGTTTTCATCGAATTCTGGAATCACTTACTCACACCCGCGCCGCAAATTAGTTGTGCGAGTCGATCGTACCACAGCTACCATTATAAACAAACAAAAACCAGGTTGGTTCAAACAACCTGGTTTTTCAATATTCTTGCTGCATTTTCGACGCTCAAATTCCGGGCACGTAAGCCATAACTGGAGTACCTTGCTGCTGCTGCTGCGCGATTTCCAAAAGGCGTTGAATGCGCTCCTCTGTCGGCGGGTGAGTGCGGAAAAGTGACTGCAAACCTTTAGTCGAAAAAGGATTCACAATCAGCAGCGGCGACATCGCAGGATTGCCGTGCATCGGAATTTCATGACCCATTTTCTCTAATTTTTGCAGCGCGTTTGCTAAGCCGATCGGGTTATTGGTAATTTCCACTGCACCGCTGTCTGCTGCAAACTCCCTGGTTCGAGAAATCGCCAATTGAATTACGGTTGCTGATAGCGGTGCTAAAATGATTAAAAACAGCAAACCAAACGGATTCGCGCCTTGTCTGCTATCCCGCGTTACCGGGCCGTAAAGCGCTCCAAAAGTCAGAATTCGCCCGACAAATGTAATTGCGCCGGCAATTGTTCCTGCAACTGCTTGAGTGAGGGTGTCGCGGTTGCGGATGTGTGTCAGTTCGTGCGCTAAAACGCCTTCCAATTCTTCGCGGGAAAGCAGCTTGATGATGCCTTCAGTAACTGCTATTGTCGCGTGTTCCGGGTCTCTCCCTGTGGCGAATGCGTTGGGAGATTGAGTAGGAACTAGAAAAATTTTCGGCACCGGAATTTGGGCTTTTTCGCTCAGCGATGCTACCATATCGTAGATTTCTGGTGCTTCGCTGCGGGCGATCGGCTGAGCGCGGTAAGCCATTAACGCGGCCGTGTCGGAATAGTACCAAGAGCTAAAACTTGAGAAGGCGGCTAGCGCTAAACCGATGTAAAGTCCTTGCTCGTTGCCGATTAAATAATAACTTCCTAAAACGAGAAGGCCGCTTAGGAGTCCTAAGAGAGCGGCGGTTCTGAGTTGATTTGTTCCTAACATGGCGGGTTGAGGGCGATCGCTATTTTGATATTTTTGAGCTTCTAATTAGATTTTCATATTTGGGGGCGATCGCGCCTCTATCTGCCGAAATAACTGCTGTCGCCAATAGTAGTATTTCAAGTTTTCAGTCAGAAACTGGGAATGCCTCTGGAGGCTCTCTCGCCTGCTCTCAAGAGGGGGTAGAGCCGCAGGATATGACATTTCCAGACTCTGCTTGGAAACTAGATTAAACGAGATAGCCATTCTAAATACCCTGTGACTGCAATTACGGTATAATTGGTGAATATGACATAGTAAAAATTCCACATAAATCATGACTATCGATATAGAGATTTTTCAAACTCTCGTCAAGATGCCAGAATCTCTCAAACAAGAGATATTGCATTATGCAAAATATTTACTTGAAAAACACGCAAAAACTGAATCATCTCAAGAACAACTTGAACAACCTCATGGTTATGGTAGTTGGGCAGGTCAGATCGTTATGTCTGATGATTTCGATGAACCGCTGGAAGATTTAAAGGAATATATGTAACATGAACTTCCTTTTAGATACTCATGCCTTTCTGTGGTATTTGCTTGGCGATTCCAATCTAGGTAGTAAAGCAAAAGAAGCGATCGATACTAAAACAGGTTTGTATTTTAGTATTGCCAGCCTTTGGGAAATCTCTATTAAAATCAATGTCAGTAAGCTTCAACTGAATCGGCCATTTGAAGACCTGCCGAAGGAATTGCAATACATTAACGCTCAAATTCTACCAATTACATTTGAAGACACTGAGATTTACGCAGGTCTTCCTCTGCATCATCGAGATCCTTTCGATCGCATTCTGGTAGCACAGACGATGAATCATTCGCTGGTTTTGATTAGTCGTGATGAGGCTTTTGATGCTTATCCAATTCAGCGGGTGTGGTGATGAAGAAGGCAAAAATTTTATCAGTAAGCCCAGATAACAAAAGAGAATAGCCAGATACTCGACTTGTTTAAGAAGTCGGCTATCTGGCTATTAGGTAGAATTCTCCAACCCTAAACCGCTTGCACTTGCTTTTCCTCAACAGCAACAGGTTCTTGATATACAGTTTGAGACTCATTAGCCAAAAAGTCAGCCAATTGAGCTTCAATTTCATCCCGCACAATTTGGCGGTATTCCAGGAAATGCTCGTTGTGAGCACACACTGTTAAATAATGATCCCAAACAGCAGGATTGCGTTTGAGAATGCTGAACAAATGATGCCAAAACTTCCAGCGAGTTTTGCGCTTGACTCCCTGCCGCCAAACCACAGTTAGCAGTGCTCGCAAGTCTATCCAACTGGGAACTCTTGCAGGTATCTTTGCTGTGGGTGCGCCTAACATTAAGAAATGGCGATAAGTCCGGTCTAAATATTTCTCAGCATCGTACACTTCGCAGAAGGCCTCGACATATTCGCGGGCAATATCTTCGAGAGGCCGCGTCGGGATAAAGTTCATCAAGGTAGTCTGGTTGAGGTTGCCAGATTTGTCGCGCAACCGCCCTTCTTTTGCTAGTCTGTGGGACAATGCAGTATGCGGCAAAGCTTGCAGCATTCCAAAGGTTGTGCTCGGAATAGCTGCTGCTTCGGCAAACTTGACAATCCGCTGACCGGCACCGGGTTTTTCCCCGTCGAATCCGATGATAAATCCGGCCATTACTCGCAAACCGGATTTGGCGATTAACTCTACGGATTCGATCAGGGAATTGCGGGTATTTTGGAATTTCTTGGTCATTTGCAGGCTTTCTTCATCGGGAGTTTCAATCCCTAGAAACACTGCATTGAAATTGCAAGCAACCATCATGTCCATCAATTCTTGATCTTGGGCTAAATCGATGGATGCTTCTGTGTTGAAAGTAAACGGGAATTTGTGTTCTTCTTGCCAGACTTTTAAGTCTTTTAGCAACAGTTTGACGCTGCGTTTGTTGCCGATAAAGTTGTCGTCTACCATGAACACGCCGCGTCGCCAGCCCAAGTTGTAGAGACAGTCTAATTCTGCTATCAATTGTTGGGGGTTTTTGGTGCGGGGTTTGCGGCCGTAGAGGACGATGATATCGCAGAATTCGCACTGGAAAGGACAGCCTCGGGAAAATTGAATTGACATTGAGTCGTAGGCGTCTAATTCCAGCAAATCGAAGCGGGGGACTGGGGTTGTGGTAACATCGGGTTTTACGCCGTCCGATCGATAAATTCCGCTTTTTTCACCGCGCCCTATTGCTTCGACAAACATCGGCAAGGTGATTTCGCCTTCGTCGAGAATCAGGTAATCTATGCCCGCTGCTTGAGGTTCTTCGGGTACTGAAGTCGGGTAAGGGCCGCCGCAAGCTACGGATTTACCGCGCCGTTTTGCTTCGCGAATTATGTCTAGCAAATCTTCTTTTTGGACAATCATTGCCGAGAGAATAACGAGCTCTGCCCATTCCCATTCTGCTTCGGTGATTTGTCTGATGTTGCGATCGACTAACTTAAATTCCCATTCTTGGGGTAAAATAGCTGCTACCGTTACCAAACCCAGCGGTGGCAGCAGCACTTTACGATCGACTAATTCTAGGATTTTCTCGTAAGACCAAAATGTTTTCGGAAACAGCGGGTAAACTAAAAGAACTCGCATTATATGTTAAACCTCACCAAAAAACTGGGTCTGAAGCCCCGTCCTTATAGGACGGCTTTACATTGAATTAAATCCCCTTTCGGGGTCGGAGAGGGAATTTTATGCAACCTCTCCGATTTTTGGGGAATGGTTGCCCCAAACTCCCATTTCTGGGGTAAAGTTAGCTTCGACAAAGTTATAAAGGCTTGCGCCGGCTAGCAGCACTGTCGAGCGTGACCTTAAGACTGTTTAACCACTAGCGACAGAGCAAGGGACTAGCTTCGCATCAAGCGGGTGTCGTGACCTAAATAACGTAGCTATTTAAAGCTTAGTCTGGTCAGAATGGCCTGTTAGATTTCTCTTTCAAGCCTCACGCCTTTAGGCTGAGGTTTCTGACGTTAAGGCTAAAATTACGATCTTGCACTCGATCGAATATCTGGCGAGGGGTGACACCCCCTAAGACCAACAAAATGAGCGCAATTTTTAGCTTGCAGTTCCCTGTTAAAGTGTGCAAATGCTGATATCTTATCCTATTTGACCCTTAATTGACGATAATCGCATTTAAAAAGCATGGGACTAAGGCAAAAAAGAATTTGAAACACTAGACTTGAATAGCATAAAGAATTAGGGATGGGCTAGAAGCCCATCCCAAAAATTGTTTTTCTTGTGGGATGGGATTTGAGAAGCGCAAAAATAATTAGGGACGGGCTAGAAGCCCATCCCACAATCTTTCTTGTGGGATGGGCTTCTAGCCCGTCCGATTATTGGTGCGGAGTGTACGGACTAATTTGAATCTTTGCCTGGAATCCCGCTAGTTCTTAACATATCGGCAACTGTGCCGCAGTAACTCGGCATTCCTATGCTTTCGGGATTCACAAGATTTTGATAGGTAAAATGGCGGTAGCTGATGCAAAATCTATCCCAAGCAGCCACCTGAATTCGGAACAGCCAAATAAAGAAATCGGCTAGCCAAGGTGACAGAGTAATCCTAAAAAATATCTTTTTATTCAAATACTGGCAAGCTTGTTCTACCACTTCGTTAGCTGTAATCGCCGGATTTCCTAGCACAAAATGTCGCGGTTCCTCGGAAGCAGGCGGATGTTCAACTAAATAATTAACTACTTTAGCAATATCTGCGCCGTGGATGAAGTGAAAACTACCATCTGCCTTAAACCAGCGAATCAAACCAATCCATTTAGCCACAAGTGGCAGGCCCGATGACAAGTGAGAGACTGGTTTTTCGGCGTCTCCTCCCAATACTAATGTCGGGTAAAGTGCCGTAATGGGAGCCACATTTTTTAAGGCAGACAAATGCACCATGCAGTTGTATTTTGAGCTGATATAATCTGTCCCCAGTTCCCCGGCTTCTTTGAGCAAATTGTTGTCTCGACCCAGAATACTTGCTGTTGAGAAATAAATTACTTGTTGGCAAGTCTGTGGCGAAAGTAGTTGAATTAGCTGGAGAGTTTTGGTTACGTTAACATCAAAAACCTCTTGAGTTCCTCCCCAAGCAGTAGCTGCTACAATTGCTACATTTATTGTTTGGAGAAGTTCGGCAAATTGCTCGATATCTCGCATATCGCCTTGTAATATATGGATGCCGGGGCGGGCTTTCCAGTCGAATTTTAATTTTTCGGGGTTGCGAACTAAGAGGTAAAGTTCGTGGTTTGTTTCTTGAATCAAAGTTTCGGCCATGTAGTGACCGATACAGCCACTTGCACCCGTTATGAAAATTTTTTTGGCGTTCATTTTGCAGAAGGGGAAGGGGGGGACGGCAAGGGGGAGAATAGGGCTGTTTCATTCTCCTGCAATCTGCCAGGGGTTTCAACCCCTGGCTAATAGCAAAAGTCGGTTGAAACCGACTGAAGAGCACCATTGTTAATAAAGGGCTTTTTTGTGGCTGGGGGCGGGTTTATTTAACCTGTCTGCACTCTTTAAAGCTATTGGTGAACCCGCCCCTACGGGATGTTTTATTGGCAAGGGTGCTCTTCGGTGAGTTAAAACTGAGATCTTGCACCATTCTCAATTAGCCGTAGGGGCGGGTTCGCTAACAGCCTTAAAGCTTGCAAATAGGTTCTATAAACCCGCCCGACCCCACGAAAAATCCTCTTATTGATATTGCTGCAAGATGTCAGTTAAAACCGACTGAAATATTAATCTTTAGTCCTCTTAAGAGGACTTTAGCTATGAGACAGGGGTTGCAACCCCTGTCGGATTGTCGGACTCAAGCAGCAACTGCAAGCAATTTGTCGGCTTGTTTTGCCGTTTCAAAGAAGAAACGCACGTTGTCTTCGGGAGTTCCCGGTAACACGCCGTGTCCCAAGTTGAGGATGTGTCCGCGCGGGCCCGCTTTGCGAATTGTATCAAGAATTCGATCGCGAATAAACGGTTGAGAACCAAACAACACGCCCGGATCGAGATTTCCCTGAACGTTCATATTGGGGCCCAAACGTCGGCGCGCGTCGGCCATGTCAACCGTCCAATCGACGCTGATGATATCGGCGCCGGATGTTGTCATGCGTTCGAGGAGGCCGGCGCTACCGGTGACTAACAGAATTAGTGGGGTGTCGGGATGGGTTTTTTTGACTTGCTCAAACACCTGTTTCTGGTAAGGTAAAGCGAAGGTGTCGTAGTCTTGCGGAGACAGTTGCCCGGCCCAGGAGTCGAACATTTGCACTACTTGCGCGCCGCAGTCGATTTGATAGCGCACGTAAACGGCGATCGCATCTGCGAATTTTGAGAGCAACTGATGCAGTAAAGTTGGATCGGAAAATGCCATGTTTTTGATGATGGCATAATCCTTAGAACCTTTGCCCTCAACGGCATAGGCCGCCAGCGTCCACGGCGCGCCGACAAAGCCGAGCACGGTGGATTTGTTGCCGACTTCCTCGCGCAGGGATTTCAGGATTGTTTTGATAAACGGCAAGCTTTCTTCCGGGTTCAGGGGTTGCAGGTTGTCGATTTGCTGCTGAGTGCGGATGGGTGAGTGGATAATCGGGCCTTTGCCTTCGGCGATGTCCATGTCAATACCCAAACCGGGCATGGGTGTGACAATATCGGAAAACAGAATTACGCCGTCGGGTTGAAACGCGCGCCACGGCTGAAGGGAAACTTCGATCGCAACTTCGGGAATTTCGGAACGTTCGCGAAACGAGGGATACTTTTCTCGCAAATCTCGATAAGCCTTCATGTAGCGGCCGGCTTGACGCATCATCCACACGGGCGGGCGGTCTAGGGTTTCGCCGCGGGCTGCCCGCAACAACAAGGGAACTTCATTTAATGCCGACATTTTAACTTTTCTCTACCTTAGATATTTCAATGCCTTTGGTAGCTTACCACTGTGCGATCGTCCTTTTTGACAAAAAATTCATCTGTCAGCGGGGAGGGAGATGAGGGGAGTGGCTGAGTTCGATTTTGGGGAGTCGGAGTCAGGTTGGTTGCGAGGCTGGCGGTAAATTAGCTGAAATGACATTTTTGCGTCGTGAGCCTCGCAGCATTGCTGGGTAAGGGTTTCAGGGATTATTTGTGAGCGAACACAGGTTTGATTTCCATGAAAAATGCTTGAGCCTCGCAAATTGCCTCTGGACACTTTGCGCTGTAATAGGGTGTAAGATGGAGGTCTCCCCACTCGCTGGGGAAACTAATTGAATGGAAACATTACTTTTAGTTTCCCAATTCATAAATATTACCTCTTAAACTCCCCACTCGCTGGGGAAACTAATTGAATGGAAACTTAGAGTTTGGTCCATGTCCGCAACTAAAAGCATTGTGACTCCCCACTCGCTGGGGAAACTAATTGAATGGAAACTTAATAGGTAAAGTTGTAGATAAAGAAGATAACCTCCCCACTCGCTGGGGAAACTAATTGAATGGAAACCCAAACCCTACCAGATCCCGGATTTTAGTAGTTTGTACTCCCCACTCGCTGGGGAAACTAATTGAATGGAAACTTGACCTCAGCTACTTTTTTACTTACAAACCGAGCGCCGACTCCCCACTCGCTGGGGAAACTAATTAAATGGAAACGCAAAATTATCAGCAGTAAACCGATCGTCTGATGGATAATTTCTCCCCACTCGCTGGGGAAACTAATTGAATGGAAACTTGTTCGCCACGCGACGGAGACGTATTTTCCGGCAACCACTCCCCACTCGCTGGGGAAACTAATTGAATGGAAACTGAGAGGTGTCGAAGGAACTGTCGCCAGTCAGTATGTCCCCACTCGCTGGGGAAACTAATTGAATGGAAACAGCCACATAAGGCTCAGGACTAAGCGTATATCTAACCGAAGTCCCCACTCGTTGGGGAAACTAATTGAATCGAAAAAGTAGGGGCAATTCATGAATTGCTCCTACTTTTTCTTTGATCTACCCATGCCTAAGATAGGATGAAAAAAGTTCTACAAGACTTACGGAAGGGTGATTAGAAACCGGGTTTTTGCGAAATACTTCGTTACAGCCCACAAATTTGGTAAAAAACCCGGTTTCTTTGGTTTTGCGGATGAAGAAAGTTCTAGAAGGCAGAGTAGCGCTGGGAAGTTATTTATGCAAACAATCTTTTTTGTATATAAATCATCATTTTGGCTAGATTATCCAACACTTTGATTGCCTGATTTTCTAAATAAAAAAAGTTTTAAACGTCTATCATGACAGTCTATCGAAGACTCTATTTCTGAGCTAATATTGCATCGTAATCCCCATGAGTCCCTATCCAAAACCAGACAATTGGGGGTTTCGATGATGTTGTGCTATTGCTGGGCTGTCTCTCTTTTGAGTGCGAATTTCCTAATGCTAGTGCTGGCATTAATGACTAGGGCACTGGGAGCATCTCAATGAAAGCAGCCAGCTAGAAATTGGAGTTTTGAGGCTCTCTTGCTGCGGGGCAGAAGGCAGGAGGGAAGAGGAAGAAGGAAGGAGCCAGAAGAAGTATTTTGACGAATATGAGATACTCCCATACCACTGCGCTGTGGTTGACGGGAATGTTGATGAGTACGATCGGCTCTGATTACTTTCCGAAACCAGCCCAAGGAGGGGTGCTTTGTTTTTTGCTGGCGTTGTGTGCGATCGCGTATGCGGTTATTTGAGAGCCATGCTGGCTACATTTTTTCTGAGTCAGGATGCTGAGAGCGATCGAGCAGAAATAGCGGCTACACAATCAATTCAAGGTGTGGAAACAGAAAACTCCACTGCCAACAGAGGTTCAAGCCTGCTTTACTAAAAGGTTTAGACCTGTGAATTGCTAACCTTGGATTTGAGCATGAGGTCGATCGCTCTCGATGCGATAGTATAAAAAAGATTATGTCTGTCCAATTATAGATAATATTCTCATCTAAACTATTCCAAGCGAGAGAGGATATTTAAATTTATTAATTTTACTATAAAACTACTGTATAACCCCTCACGGCAAAAATATTTAGAATAATGACAAAAATAACCCGGATAAATTCATGAATGGGAATCAATAAAACCAACTTTCTCAAGCATAAACAAGCATAAACCTGATGTTTAAATGTTGTTCAAGAGCGCGGACAGTTTTTCTAGGTCTGAATGGCTTATTTACTAAATACTTTGAGCCACGGCGGATAATTAAATCAATGTCATCTCCCCTCCTGACTTGCATTTAAGTTGACTTTTTTATGCTTCTTGTTCTGTAAAGCTTGTAGTATCGTTCCCAAAACTGTCTACAGTATTTACTGTTAACCTAGTTCTGTTTATTACATTGACACGAGAAACTCATGGAAAACACATTGTTCGATCGCACATTCCGGGACAGCGAAGGCAAAATTGTTATAGCTCAGATGCCAAATCTACCACTGAGCGTGGGGATTGTAGCTAGTTTATTAACGCTCATAGTTACAACAGGTAAAATTAATTTAGGGTTGGAGCTAGTAGCCTTTGGCTCTTTGTTTACTTGGGCTTGGGAAGAATTATTTCAAGGCGTTAATTACTTTCGTAGAGCATTAGGTCTGATTGTGCTTGTTGGTCTAATGGCGTGGAAACTTCAATAAGTAGGTAAAAATCAATAAATCCTATCGACCATGACCTTACCTCAAAAATCTACGCAAACTCTTCTTTTGTTCTTGGCATGACTACTCAAGTTTCAGATGTACAGAGTAGCTCGCGCTGAGGCGATGAGCTTGATTGCTCTAGCATTCTCTCCTCTTTCTTGAATACCGCACTTGTAGGGAGTAGTATTAATATCATGGCGGGTTTAGTTCCTTAATCACAGCAAATTTCACCTTTATAAAGTACCCCCCAGAAGCCGAGTTTCAGCACGAAACTCGGCTTCCGGGGGGTACTTCACTTATATTATCGGGAAAGTCCTGTATAATGCTTTCTCAAGAGCCACTCATGCAGAAAATCAGAATCGATGTCGAACGAAGCGTCTGACCGTCTTAAAGAAAATGCTGAAAAAATTATGGGGATGTGGGAGAAGCGGGCGCGTGATGAAGTCGGTGCATCAACGCATCAAAATTCTCTTGTCTTGCAAGATTCCCTACCTCTGTACTTAAACCAACTGGTAGATGAACTCTCAAACAGAATTGTCAGGACACCTGCCCGAATCACAGCCGACGAGGTAGAAAGTACGCGGATTGGCAAGCTGCATGGGCATGAACGGGCGGGGTATGCTGACTACTCCATGACTCACCTCATTTTCGAGTATCACCTCCTCCGTCAAGTAATATTTCAAGTTTTAGAAGAAGAAGCACCTTTAGGAGTGCAGGATCGAGACATTATTATCGCCTCCATCGAGCAAGCCGTTAATGACGCAGCCACTCAATTCTCCGAAACGCTGCGAGATATTCAAGAATTATTTATGGTGACGTTAACTCACGACCTCAGAAATCCCATCAATGTCGTAAAAATGGGAACTCAACTAACTCTGCGGCGGCTTGAAACAGGAGACAGCCATAGGGATGTAGCGACGAGGATGCTCAGTGCGATCAATCGGCTGGATTCGATGATTCAAAATCTGCTAGATGCGAGTCGGCTGCGGGCAGGGCAGAGCTTAAAGATTGAATTTGAAGAATGCGATTTTGAGATGCTAGTCCAAGAGGTAGTAAACGATTTGAGATTCGCCTATGGAGAGCGGTTTATTGTGGTTTCTGACCCTGCTATCAGGACTTTTTGCAGCCGTAAAGAAATACGGCGGGTGATTGAAAATTTAGCAATTAACGCTGTGAAATATGGTGCGCCTAGTACGCCGATTACACTCACGCTCCAGCAAACCCAAACGCAGGTCAGCCTTACTATCCATAATGAAGGCAATCCGATCGCCATAGACGCTCAATCCATCCTATTTCAACAATTTCGTCGAACCATTTGTGCCCAGGAGCAAACCGGCTGGGGATTAGGATTATTTTTAGCAAAGAGTATTATTGAAGCCCATAAAGGGACACTTGCGGTTGAAAGTGCAGAGGGCAAGGGGACAAGCTTTATTATCACTTTACTAAAGGTTATTGTTTAGTTCGGGACATTAAGATTAACAATAAAAATAAGGGATAAAATAATGAATTCACAGTCAATATTTTCGCGCAAACCCACAGATAAGGTGTTTCATCACACACACTGTAAATTACAGAATTAATAAGCCGTCAAGATGCGAAACACAGCCTGAGCGAGTACGCTTGGATCGATATGTATAGCAATCCTAAATGATTCAGATAAATTTGTAGGGGTAGTGCTAAGAGTGCCTACCCCCTATCTATCGGGCAACCGGGCGTGGGATTGCCCCTACAATAATTATGCAAATGATTTAGGATTGATATATATGAGCTTACGCATCAATTAGCAGCCAGTCAAGATCGAGTTGAATTGTGTGGAGTAGGTCTACCAGAAACTCAGTCAAACTCCGGCGTAAAACTCACTAATTTAGCTGAACCCGAACAGCGACTCTGGGAACGGCTTTGGTTGATTCGCTCCAATTTTTGGCATAGTAAATATGCCAAACCTGATGCAATTAATCTACATTTTTCACTATAGCAATCCTAAATGATTCAGATAAATTTGTAGGGGTAGTGCTACCCCTACTCCCCGTGCCTACCCCCTATCTATCGGGCAACCACGGGGAGTAGGGGTCGGATTGCCCCTACAATAATTATGAGAATGATTTAGGATTGCTATATATAGTTTTCCTATTTTGCAAGTTTTACCACTACAGATAGTTTCACACTTGAAAAATCGCGTAATTCCTGTAGAATATATGGAAAACTTGTCCGGTTAAAAAACAGATGAAAATACTATTTTTCGACCAGAGCGGTAAGCCTGGTAGCGCAGAGCTTTGCCTAATAAATATTGCCAAACCCTATCGAGATAGCTGTCTAGTTGGCTTATTTGTAGATGGTTCTTTTAAGCCATTATTAGAGCAACAGCAAATTCCCGTTGAGGTGTTAGCGAATGAAGCGATAAAAGTTCGTAAAGAAAGCAGCTTGAGCCAGAGTTTAAGTAGTGTAACCGCGCTACTCCTTTGATTGCTAAAGTTGTTCCAAAAGCTCGTCAATAGGATTTGATCTACGCCAACACGCAAAAAGCTTTAGTGGTGGGTGCATTAGCTAGCTTTTTGAGTCGTCGCCCTCTCGTGTATCATTTGCATGACATTTTATCTACAGGCTATTTCAGCCCAACTAACTTAAAAGTAGCTGTAACTTTGGCTAATCCCTTTGCACCATTGGTTATTGCTAACTCCAAAGCAAGTCAGGCTGCTTTCCTCGAAGCAGGAGGACGCTCGGACATAATCGATGTCGTCTACAATGGCTTTGAACCTGAAGTCTATCAGAGCGCTCTAAAATTAGCCAACTCAAGACACAGCTAGAACTTGATGGGCAATTTATCGTAGGTCATTTCAGCCGATTGTCACCTTGGAAAGGTCAACATATTTTAATTGAAGCACTTACCTACTGTCCCAAAAATGTAACAGCTATTTTAGTGGGTGATGGGCTCTTGGGCGAGCAGGATTCTGTCCAAGCAATTACACAAACAAGTGGCAGAATTAGGACTTAAAAATCGAGTTAAGTTTTTAGGCTTTCGTTCAGAGATTCCGCAGTTAATGGCAATTTGTGATTTAGTTGCACATACCTCAAACGCACCCGAACCTTTTGGCCGAGTTATTGTCGAGGCTATGCTGTGTGGTAGACCTATAGTTGCTGCTCAATCTGGATGGGCTATTGAATTAATAGAACCGGGCATCAATGGCTTTTTGGTTCCTCCCGGCAAGCCAGACCAACTCGCAGAAGTTATTAATACCTGTCATAACCAACCTGAGTATAACATCGCGATCGCCCAATCGGCCTACTATATGGCTAGTCGGCGTTTTCACCAGACCAATATCGATCGGCAGATTGCGGAGTTGCTGAGCAGCACTTTTAGCTGAGTTGTCCCAATATCTTATGAGTTATCAGCGATTTTTACCAAAGTCTAATAACCTCATGTTCGCTCCTTTTTACGGATTTATAAGTGCGAAATTTTGCCTATTTTCGCTCGATCGCCTCGCCGCATCTGCCACCTTCAAAGCGTACAAACTACTGGCATTATCCACGTACAAAGGCGTACCTTTTAACAAAAATTCCAACACCATATCGGTGTCTTTGGCAAACAAACCGCGCCGCGTTCCTACTTTGAGGTTGCGCCGATTTTCTCCCTGAATTAATTGACCGGATTCGGGAGTAAAAACCAGCGTTCCTTCTTCACCGTAGATAGTAAAAATGTTTTCAGACTGCCAAAAAGTCTCTCCTTTTCCATAAACAGCTTCAGCGACAAGGCCATTGGCAAAGCGCAACTGTGCATTGCACAAACAAGCTTTGTAGAAATCCGGCTGACTGTCCCAAAATTGAGCTTGACAGTTAACGCTTGCCACTTCCCCGAACAAATCAGTAAATCGGTGCAGTCGCGAAATTGCACCAACTAACGGAAAGCCAAAGAGGGAATGTTGATAAGTCCACCGCTGCGGCGCTGGGTGTTGAGGACTCATAGTAATGTAGCGGGCGTAAAAAACTTTACCGACTAATGGCAAAGATTCTTTGATGGCTTGGTGCAAACCGCCTAACAGTTCGATGTGTTCGATGTGGAGGAGTTTTTGCTTTTGGGCGGCAAGTTCGATCGCCCTTTCTGCTTCAGATACGTTTAAAGATAGAGGATATTCCACCACAACGTGCTTGTTACTTTCTAGCGCCGCCAGGACGATCGCCCCGTGATCCCGGTTCACGGTACAGACGATTACCAAATCTAAATCGTCTCTTTCTACTAGCTTGCGCCAGGAAACCGCAGCTTCTGCCCCGAAGCCTTGACAAAATGCTGCGGTTTTATCCGGGGAGTGGCCCGCAACTGCTACCAAGTTCGATCGCCCATCAGCTTGAATTGTCTCGGCCCTCAACTTAGCGGCAAAACCAGTACCCACAATCCCCACGCGAATTGGAGAATTAACCGAAAAACCAAAGCGAGTATCAATATTAGTCATGGGATTTGAGATTTAAGATTTTAGATAGTTACAGACTTGCGCTGCAGGGGTTTAGGGTTTTATCGCCCCGATTTTAAGCTGTGGTTGTGGTGCGATTTATTCGATCGAGCCTTCAACACCCAAGTCTTGATGCGATTCTAACTATACATTTCAACGCCGGCGGGGACTTGCCTTGCAGCCAGTCTTGCTGAAACTCGATCGACACACCGCATACCAACAACCCGGTTTTTGTGCTGTAGGGCTCAAAATATGATTTTTCCTAGAAACCCGGTGGTTTAGCGCAAGTCTTGCGGCAACAGTATCACAAGGCTGAACCCAACATAGGTATAAGTAATCAAGATGAAATTAGAAAAAGTTATAACTAATCCCATTCAAATTTTTTGTAAATAAGTGTTGCAACCTTGCTTCTTTCCCCTACTATCATAGAGGGAACAAACCTAAGAGCTCACCTCAAAGCTAATAGAGCCTTGAAGGTTGCATTAGGAAAAATTATCAATTTTGTTGAATTTTTGAGAGGATTTAGTGCATGGCAACTTACAAAGTTACCCTCGTCAGCGAAGCCGAAGGACTTAACCAGACCATTGAGGTTGATGAAGATACTTACATTCTCGATGCTGCTGAAGAAGCAGGACTCGACCTCCCCTACTCTTGTCGCGCTGGAGCTTGCTCCACCTGCGCCGGCAAACTCATATCAGGCACAATTGACCAATCCGACCAATCTTTCTTGGACGACGACCAAATCGAGGCCGGAATGATCCTCACCTGCGTCGCCTATGCCAAGTCTGACTGTACCATAGAAACTCACAAAGAAGAAGAGCTCTACTAAGAAAGGACGCTCTGCGTGATACCCTAAGAAACCCGGTTGCTCGTTTCCAGAATTAAGCTGAAATACGGCAATTATGTTAAGAAACCGGGTTTCTGTATCTAAGACTGAAACAATCCCCCAGGAGCAATTACTAGGATGATATTTTCCTAGACTTTTACTTAATACTCATGACAATTGGTGTAGACTGAAGTAGCCTGCATAACACCATCAGTAATGATGACTTGGACTTTCTCTCACTTCTCTCAAGCTTTGGCGTGAGAGCATCTCTGTAATCCTTGCGGTTCGAGGTTGGTCAAAACCAGTGAAGAATACACCTCCTTGATTTGTGCAAAATACGGTTAGAGCCATAAAAGTTAGGTGGATCTAAACTTTTTAAAGACCCCAACTGTGGTTAGAAAACACCCCGTTTGAGTAGCGCTTTAGGGATTTTCCTTAAAGCTTTGTGGGATACCACCATGCTCTGGGACCTGTCTGATGAGTGTGCTATATTTGGATTCTCTCAGGTTGTCGGAGATTGTCTGGATTAAAAGTATCAGTCTGTCACTCCCAGCTAGAAATTCGTAACTCTTTGAGCAGATAGCTGACCAAATAATTTTAGATTTTAGATGGCAGATTTTAGATTAACTGTGAAACCAATCTAGAATCCCAAGTCTAAAATCTAAAAGTTTTACGACTGATATTTAGTCTCGCGTTGCGCGGACTTTGTTTGTGTAGTGCCGATGATTTAAATCGCCGAGTTTAGTAGGTATAAGTAATAAAGATGAAATTAAAAAAAGTGATAACTAATCCCATTCAAATTTTTTGTAAATGAGTGTTGCAACCGGGCTTCTATCCCCTACTATCATAGAGGGAACGAACCTAATGCCTAACCTCAAAGCTCATAGAGCCTTGAAGGTTGCATTAGGAAAAATTATCAATCTTGTTGAATTTTTGAGAGGATTTAGTGCATGGCAACTTACAAAGTTACCCTCATC
Organism: Microcoleus sp. B7-D4; assembly: GCF_036705125.1. Taxonomy (NCBI): domain Bacteria; kingdom Bacillati; phylum Cyanobacteriota; class Cyanophyceae; order Oscillatoriales; family Microcoleaceae; genus Microcoleus; species Microcoleus sp. B7-D4. The sequence goes on along the minus strand of NZ_JAUBTT010000045.1, from coordinate 37,842 downwards.
AGCGAAGCCGAAGGACTTAACCAGACCATTGACGTTGATGAAGATACTTACATTCTCGATGCTGCTGAAGAAGCAGGACTTGACCTCCCCTACTCTTGCCGCGCTGGAGCTTGCTCCACCTGCGCCGGCAAAATCATATCAGGCACTGTTGACCAATCCGACCAATCTTTCTTGGACGACGACCAAATCGAGGCCGGAATGATCCTCACCTGCGTCGCCTATCCCCAGTCTGACTGTACGATAGAAACTCACAAAGAAGAAGAGCTGTACTAAAAAGGGGGCCGTCAGTCATCTGCTCTAACTCCAAGCTATTGATTAATAGCAGTTTGAGGCGATAGCTGACCGAATAATTTTAGATTTTAGATAGCAGATTTTAGTTAACTCGTAAAATCCTGTCTAGAATCTAAAATCTAAAATCTCAAAATTTTAGGGCTTGCGCTAAAGATTCGGAAAAATCCGGCATTGAGATTGCATTGCTCCTGCTTGCATTCGATAGTTTTTACGCAAGTCCTCACTGAATTTTGGGAGTTTAATTTTATGGTTGCCAAAATGTAATGTTATCGCTGAGCGGCACAACTTGAGCGCCGGGAAAATAAAAGCCCAGAATTTGAGATCCATTCCAGCCCAAATTAGCCAAATTGTAAGAACCAGTCTGACTCATTCCCACCCCGTGCCCGAAACCACCTCCGACAAAAGCATAACCATTGAGAGTTTTGTCGGGATTGTAAATTGGTTCTAGGTAAAAAAGCGTGCTAATCGGCGGGTAAAAAGCATTGCGAATCTCGTCTTTGTCGATATCAATCGGGCCCAAGTCAGTTTGAACCTTCATTTTCAAAACTCGACCAGCGGGCGACCTTTCTGTCACTTCCACCTGAGTGACAGTTTTCAAATTAGCCAGCGGGTGCTGTTTCTTCTGAAGATACTGTTTGAGAAATCCACCAATTGCCGTCAAAGAAGCGGGTTCGCGCCACCGAAAAGTGTCTTCTTTTTCCTCATTAAACCCTTTTTCCAAACTGATAAAGCGGCGGAAATTGTTTTCGTCCGATAAACTCTGCTTGGACAAATCCCACACCTTATTAGGGGAATCGACGATCGATCGCAAATATGGACGTTCCGCGCCCTGCCACACATCGTTAAAAGAGGCTGTCACGCCGCCGCTAGACGCGGAATAAAGCGCGTCTACTAGCTGATTTTCGTAAGTTAGCACCAAACCGCTCGTTTGGGCGATCGCCTTATCACTTTGCGGGTAAACCTCGGTCAAACCCTTATAAACTTGACAGTTAACATCAGCGCACAACTCATAATTATCCACAGCAAACCGGCGCAAATTTCTCAGGGCGTAGGTTCTCGCCAAAATAGTTTGAGCGACAATCGCAGCGTAAGGCGAAAAAGCCCCTATTTCGTGAGGAACAACACCCCGCAAATAAGTCTCGGTCAGCACTTTATTCACCAAAGTATAAGTGCCGTAAGAATTTTTTTGCAGGTGCAAACTGCCGCCATAACGGTGAGTTTGTTGAATTGCTTTTTCTGGTTCAGTAGCTGTGGCCTCTTGGGTGGTTTGTTCCAATACCTCAATTACATTTTTCCCCGCCGTCACATCCAACTCATGGCGGTTGAAACGAAAGCCGTTTAAAACCCAAAATGCCTGGGGTACTTGTTTAAAAACTTTGGAATCCAAAAAAGCTGTTGTGTTCCCTTGAGCTTGCAAACTTTGCAACAGCCAGCGCCGCACCAAAGGAGAGTTGTAAGTATCTCTTTTCGCCCAAACTTGCCAGCGAAAAGGTTGAGCAATTTCTACATCAATTCCCTGGGCGCGCCACTGATTGGCGCTATCTTCTGCACTCTCGAAACTGCGGTGGGAGCTCAGAACAACTCGTTCTTCTACTAAGGGCGCTTCCAGCGGTTTCGGGGCTATTTCTAACTTGACGCTAGCAGCCGTTTTGGTTTCTATGCCTTGAGGAGTTTTGTAACTCAATGTTAAGCTGTCGCCCGGTAATGCTTTCAGCGTCAGTTTGTCGGTTGCTTTGGTGCCAAACCGCTGCACTACGCCGATTTTGATGGGTCTATTTTGGGGATTTTGGGCGTATCCCGCAGCGCTGAAAAGGGGCAACAGGCACAATGCGGTGAAAACAGTCCTAGATATGCAGCTAAACCATTTGTAATTGGGAGTTGGAGGTGCTTGAGCGGACACAGTTATCTATCTCCCGATAGTTGAAATTTGGGGATTTTTGATTGTACGTTAGCACATTTGGCGGCTGCTATAGGGGAATTGCTGAAGATAAGCTGGTTTGGTTCGTTAAACCGATAGTCCGACAGGGGTTGAAACCCCTGCCTCAAAGCGAAAGTCCTCTAAAAGAGGACTAATGAATTATTCAGTCCTCTTTGAGAGGACTTTCGCTATTAGACAGGGAATTCATTCCCTGGCGGACTGCCGGGTGGGCGGGAGGACTGGCGGACAAAAAGCTTAAGTTGACACGGCTTGGGCACTGGCGGTGTCCTGGCTGTGGGTAATATTAATTCCGATGCTACCGGATGTGATATGAAATGCAGCAATTGCAAAAGTTGCGATCGCTTGACATTCTGTTACACGGTCAGGTTTATTTGCACCTACCGACTGATTGGCTAATCATTTTTTCTGAGCACTAATCTCATCGCACAGGTGTTTCTCGCTTTCCTCAGCATTATTTTGCAAATAGTCGCGCAGCCAATCGCAGCCTTGCACCAGCATTTCATCTAAACTTCTGATTTGCCACAACCGGGCTGTCTTGTCATTTGATGCCGTAGCAATGTATTTGCCGTCTGGACTAAAACTGACACTTGATACCTCATCTTGATGTCCTTTAAATTCCTGTATCAACTTACTTGTTAAATCCCACAACCGTGCTGTATTGTCCAATGATGCCGTAGCAATGTATTTGCCGTCTGGACTAAAACTGACACTTGATACCTCATCTTGATGTCCTTTAAATTCCT